>JBDIAG010000044.1:0-12726 GCA_039812305.1 Actinomycetales bacterium
ACCTTCCAGCCGAACAATCGTCGGCGGGCCAAGACCCACGGTTTCCGGCTGCGGATGCGTACGCGAGCCGGCCGCGCCATCCTCGCTGCCCGCCGCCGCAAGGGACGCGCTGAGCTCTCCGCCTGACCTGCGGGGTTCGCGATGCTGCCGAAACCGCGGCGGGTACGCACCTCGGAGGATTTCACCGCGTGTGTGCGGGGAGGAGTCCGGGCCGGCCGCTCGACCATGGTCGTGTACCTGCGCATCGAGGGCGACCGGCCGGCGGCGGCAGGGTTCATCGTCTCCAAGGCAGTCGGCAATTCCGTCGTCCGACACCGCGTGGTGCGGCGGCTGAGGCACGTATTCGCTCCACTACTGGATACGCTGCCTCCAGGAGCCCGGGTCGTCGTGCGTGCGCTGCCGGCCGCGGCCGACGCGGGCAGTAGCCAGTTGCGTCGGGAGGCCGAGGCGGCGCTGGGCACGACTCGGTCCAGACTCGCCCGCAGGTCCGGTGCCGTAGCTTCGGCGACGTCGTGAAAGGGGTCCAGGTGAACCGACGGCTCGCTGCACCACCGGCGTCGCGACGCGCGGTCTGGGTCCGGCGTGTTCGTGCCGTGCCACGGCTGCTCGGGCTGGTGCTCATCCGTGCCTATCAGCTGCTGTTGTCACCGCTTCTGCCGCCCGGCGTCTGCCGCTTCTATCCGTCCTGTTCGCAGTACGCCTACCTCGCGGTCGCCCGGCACGGTCTGATCTGGGGATCGTGGCTGGCGTTGCGGCGCCTCCTGCGTTGCCACCCGTGGAACCCCGGCGGTGTGGACGACGTTCCCGAGCATGGTTGGCGCCGTCAGCCGCACCAGTGCCGCCCACCGAGTCCCACCGAGCAGGCGCAGATCCCTCCGACGTCCTCAGCCGCGGCCTGACCCGGCCCACCTCAGTCCTGGAGCACCTCCGTGTCGAACATCTTGTACCCGATCGAATGGGTCGTGGCCTGGATCATGGTCCAGTTCCACAGCCTGTTGACCTTCGTCGGCATGGAAGCGACGTCCGGCTGGACCTGGGCGTTGTCGATCGTCGGCCTCGTTCTCGTCATCCGGATCCTGCTCATCCCGCTCTTCGTCAAGCAGATCAAGGCCTCGCGCGGTCTGCAGATGATCCAGCCGGAGATGCGGAAGATCCAGGCGAAGTACAAGGGGAAGAAGGATCAGGCCTCCCGGGAAGCGATGTCCCGGGAGACGATGGAGCTGTACAAGCGCACCGGGACGAACCCGTTCTCGTCCTGCCTGCCGATCCTGCTGCAGATGCCGATCTTCTTCGCGCTGTTCCGGGTGCTCAACAGCAACGTCGTCCATCAGAAGCCGATCGGGCTGCTCACCGAGGAACTGGCGCGCCAGGCCGACCAGTCGACCTTGCTGGGCGCGTCGCTCTCCTCGACCTTCATGGGCTCGTCCGCTCTCGAAGTGAAGATCCTGACGGTCGTCATGATCGTGCTGATGTCGGCGTCGACGTTCATCACGCAGAAGCAGCTGATGACGCAGAACATGCCGGCGTCGGCGATGGAGAGCAACCCGTTCATGCAGCAGCAGAAGATGATGCTGTACCTGTTCCCGATCATCTTCGCGGTCTCCGGTGTGAACTTCCCGATCGGTGTGCTGATCTACTGGCTGGTCTCCAACGTGTGGTCGATGGGTCAGCAGTTCTTCGTGATCCGCCGGATGCCGGCCCCGGGGTCGCCGGCCGAGAAGAAGATGATGGAGCGGCGCGCGCGCCGGGGCAAGCCGATGCCGGGTTCGTCCACGGTCGAGCTCGACAAGACGGAGACCGAGACGCGCGGCCAGCGCAACCAGCCCAAGCGCAAGGATCGGCAGCGTCCGGCGACCGGCTCCAAGCCGGGAGGTACGGCGGCGACCGGCCGGTCGGATCAGCAGCGTCCCGGTGCGGGCGGCTCGAAAGCCGCCGGACCGAAGTCTGGCGGCCCCACGTCCGGTGGTTCGAAGTCCGGTGGGTCGAAGTCAGGCGGGGGCGCCACCGGTGCGAGCTCGTCCGCCAAGCGGCGACGGTCGGGTGAACCCAACTCGGGCGGCCGCGGCGGGAGTGGCAAGTCGAGTTAGGGCAGGAGCCGGCGCCGGTCGTCGGATCGGTTTGCGCGGAGTGGCGCGGCCGATGTACGTCACGACGCGGCGGTGGGCTGACACGAGTTTCGGCAAGGCTGGAGGAACAACATGACTGAAGACGCCGGCATCACGGCACCCGAGGACGCGGACGTCGAGAAGGACGAGACTCCGCCCGTTGAAGTAGTCGGTGAAGCTAGTTCCGAGCCGGCCTCCTCGCTGCAGAAGAGGCTGGACGAGGAGGGTGACGTCGCGGCCGACTATCTCGAGGAGTTCCTGGACATTCTCGACCTCCCGGGTGACATCGACATCGACGTCGAGAACGGCCGCGCCTCCGTGTCGGTGCTGGACGCCGGTGGTGGGCGCGCGTTGCGGCGGCTCGTCGGCACGGACGGCGAGGTTCTGGACGCGCTTCAGGAGCTCACGCGGCTCGCGGTGCAGACGAAGACCGGTGAGCGGACTCGCTTGATGCTCGACGTCGCCGGCTTCCGTCGGGGCCGCCGCCGTGAGCTGGAGTCGCTGGCCGCCGAGCTCGTCGAGTCGGTACGCCAGAGTGGCAAGCCGGTGGCGATGGACCCGATGAGCCCCTTCGAGCGCAAGGTCGTCCACGATGTGGTGGCGGACGCCGGGCTGCGCAGCGAGTCCGACGGCGAAGGTGCCGACCGTCACGTGGTGATCCATCCGGCCGGTGCCTGACGATCCGGTGCCTGACGATCCCGTGGTTGACCGCCCGGTGGCTGACGAACTCGGGTCGGCGGATCCGCTGAGCTCGTCCGCACTGCCTCACCCGGCCGAGGACGAGGATGCCGATGTGCTCACCGTCGCGGCGGAATTGTTCGGGGACCGCCTCGAGCTGGCCCGTCGGTATCGTCGGCATCTGGCCACGACGGGCGTCGACTGGGGCCTGATCGGCCCGCGCGAGGTGCCGATCCTCTGGGAGCGCCATCTGGTCAATTGCGCTCTCGCGGCCGAGCTGGCCGGCCGCGACTGCAGTGTGCTGGACATCGCCAGCGGCGCGGGGCTCCCCGGCCTGGTGTGGGCGATCGCCCGCCCTGATCTCCGAATCACGCTGGTGGAGCCGCTGTTACGGCGAGCCACCTGGTTGACCGACGTCGCGGACGACCTGGGGCTCCCCGTTCGTGTGCTGCGGGCACGCGCCGAGGACGTATCGAGTGTGGCCCCGGAACTGGTGCCTGCCGACATCGTGACTGCGCGCGCCGTGGCCGCCCTGGCGAAGCTGGCGGGTTGGACCGTGCCGCTGATGGCGGAGGGCGGCGAGGTCCTCGCTCTCAAGGGGGCGAGTGCCGAGTCGGAGCTCGAACGGGATCGACGGGCTCTACGCAGATTGAAGGTGCGTGGAGAAGTCGTGGTCTGCGGGGACCCACGATTGGAGCAGCCGACGCGCGTGATACGTCTGCGTCGTATGTGAGGGGTATCGGCCGTTCTGCATATAGCGCGTTATGCGTGACTTGGTAGATTAGTGCGGTCTGGGGGCGGGCGGCGACTCCGTGTGACCCGCCCTGTGTTAACCACGCCGTGCGACCGGCCTGTGTCAACCACCCCCGTGTGAACTGCCCCGTGTCAACCACCCGGTGCTATCCGTCTCAGACCCGTGCCGTCGTGATTCTGCTGGATCGGCTCCTCGACTTCGCCACCGGGGCTCTCGTGTGAACTGGGGTGTTTCACGTGAAACAAAGTCGGGGGTGGAGGTGCGTCGGCGTCTTGTCAGTGATGGGCCGACAGCCTGGGTCAGTGTTCGGGCGGCTACCTGCCGATTGCCGAGGTGTCCGATCAACGGAAGAGTGTCCTGCCAACCGAAGAGTGTCCTGCCAGACGGGGCGGATGGAGCCTGTTGCAAAAAGCGCAGGCAACGCGCGACACGCCACGGTTTCGACGCGAATCCGTGGCGTGTCGCGGCGCGCCGCCCCATTTTGCAACAGGCTCGATGCCACGCGGCTGGCAGGACGGGTTCCACGTGGCAGGACGGAATCGCGTGTCTGGCTTGGCGCACAACGTATGCCGATCGGTGAGAGCAGTGAAAGTGGATGTCCGGGCTTCTCGATGCTTTAACGGCTGCCATTGGCGTGTTGTCGTCGTTGGCTCTGGGGTGGCAGCCGTTGGCTTATGGACGGGACAGGGATAAGTGTCGCCTGGGACCCGAGGGGCCGTGGGCCCGGTCGAGTCGAACGTCCAGGTGGCCGGCGACGCTCTGGGTAGCCATCACACTGACTCCGATAGACGGAAGCCACGGACTACCGGGCGGGCTCGTGACCACCCAGTCCGCGCCGGTCATCCGACAACAGTCGCTCCGACCCACCACAGGTGACCGGATAGGTCAGCGATCACGACGATGCGAGCGATCTGCGTCGCGCAAACCCGAGTGCCGATCAACCAGGCATGAAACGTCACGGGTGCCCACTCGCGTCGCCCTCAACGAGAGATTCCTGTGTCGCGACGGCCCTGAACCGGCGGCCCGTGGACCGGGGGCAATCGCCGGCTCTAGTGTTCCGGCGTGGCCGATGTCGCCGGCCGTCGGCGGGAGGAAGTTCAACGTGTTTCAGGTCCGTCCGGGTCATCGCGTCGTTGAGCGCCTTTTCGATAGGTGCCGCGTCGCGGCAGCTGGCAGTGTCGGATGACCTGGGCGCATCCGTGATGGCCAGACTGTGCCCGCTGGCTGCACTGATGTACCCGGCTGTGCTGATGCGCCCGGCTGCGCCAAGTGTCCCGAGTTCGTGGACGTGCTCAATCGTCGGTGTGGGCGGTTGCGCGAACTCGGGGCATGGTGTGCCGGAGAGTGACGCTGGGCTCGGGGACCTCCTCCGCTGCCCGCTCTCCGACAACGGTAATGGCGTGGCGAGCCGATTGCCGGCCGGGCCTCAAGTGGCCACGGCATGACACCCGGGGTGCCAGAGCGGATTGCCGCGGGTTTCATTGCTGCGGCCACACACGTGGTACTGACGACTGTCGACTCGTGTCGCCCGCCCGAAAGTGCGCAACGGACGGAAACACGACTGCACCAGGGTGCGTTCAGGGACAGCTACCTGCCTCGACCTCGCAGGGGGCGGACCAGCGTCCGGCGTCTCGCGACACGTGCATGGAATGCCCACGTGTATCACCCGCGCCTCTCGACGGCTCGACCGTGTGATCGCGGCACAACCGGGTCCGAGGCCGCGACCGGAGCCGGATGTGGTTGGTTTCCGGGGCTTCGCGCGGCTTCGGACTCGACGTTTCACGTGAAACCGAGGCGTGCAACAGTCGGTTCCGACACGATGCAATGTGTCGCCGGTGCGCCTCACGAGAAGTGTCGGTGGTCGAACCTACGATGTGCAGGTGAGCCAAAGCACCATCAGTTCCTTCGCTGCCGACACCGTTCGACGAGGCTTCGGCTGGCCAGTCGTCATCGGTCCGACGACCTCCTTGCCCTTGGGTTGGCAGGGTCCGGCGAGGACGGAGAATCCCCGAGAGCTCGGCACTGAGCGGTCCGCAGGTGGGGCGGGAGATTCAGCGTGCAGCACTGTCCTTGCGCAGAGCGTTGAAGAACGACTAGACGATTTGGCCCAGGCACGTTCCTCTCTACAGGGTGCCGAAACGGCGCGTCGGACTGAGCCGATGCCCAGCGACGACGCCACAACAGCGGGTGATTCCGGTGACCAGAGCTGTGCAGCCCCCCGCGACCGTGAGCTGGCCGACCCACAGCTAGACCAGCACGAGTTCGTGGGCACCGATGGCGATGATGACAGGCTTGAGGGAGCCGTCGAGGTCCCCGGTGAACCGCGGGACCTGCCCACGAGCAGCACGCTCGGACTGGCCACGACGGCGGTCGAGCACGTTTCGAATCGTTCGGTTGTGGCCGACCCCGTTTCACAGCCGGCAGCTCCTGTTTCACGTGAAACGGAGTCGCCGGAGCCGGCCCTTCCTGAGGCGCGGGAAGCGTCCGTTGCGACACCACCTGCAGAGGAAGCCGGCACAGGATCGGAAAGCCCCCAGCACGACGGTTCGATAGCTCCCTCGTCCGGACCGCTGCCGGGCGTGGCTCGGCTCAAGTTTCCGCCGCTTCCGCAGCCCACTCGGCCGCGCGTGATCACTATCGCCAACCAGAAAGGCGGCGTCGGCAAGACCACCACGGCCGTCAACCTGGCGGCGGCATTGGCTCTCAGCGGTCTGTCTGTTTTGGTGATCGACCAGGACCCGCAGGGGAACGCGTCCACAGCTCTGGGGATCGAGCACCGTGAAGGCGACCCCGGGATCTACGACGTGCTGGTCGACTCGCGTCCGCTGGCTGAAGTCGTGCGCGTCTGCCCGGATATCCCGGGGTTGAGCGTGGTGCCGGCAACGATCGACCTGGCCGGGGCGGAGATCGAGCTCGTCCCCATGGTGGCGCGGGAGACGAGACTGCGCGGCGCACTGCAGGCGTACGCCGAGTATCGGCACCGCAACGGGATGGCCGCGATCGACTACATCCTCATCGACTGCCCGCCGAGCCTCGGCCTGCTCACCGTCAATGCCTTGGCGGCCGCGGGCGAAGTCCTGGTGCCGATCCAGTGCGAGTACTACGCCCTGGAGGGGGTGCAGATGCTGCTGCGCAACATCGACCTCATCAAGACGCATCTGAATCCCCAGCTGCACGTCTCTACGATGCTGCTGACCATGTTCGACGGCCGCACCCGGTTGGCGGCGGACGTAGTGGACGAGGTCCGGAACCACTTCCCCGCCCAGGTGCTGAGCACCTTGGTTCCTCGGTCCGTCCGCATCTCGGAAGCGCCCAGCAACGGCCAGACCGTGATCACCTACGACCCGAACTCCAGCGGCAGCCTGTCCTATCTGGCTGCCGCCACGGAGATCGCCACCCGAGGTGCCGCGGGGTGAACACCATCCGACGGCGAGTGGCTTCCGCCGAGGTGGCAGCAACACGCGCGACGACATTCAACCCGGGCGACGTTTCACGTGAAACGCTCCCCGACAATCCCACGGCCCGGTGCGCCGTCGACAGGAGGAAGTGACGTGAGCGAACGACGCAAGGGACTCGGGCGTGGCCTTGGCGCTCTCATCCCGACCGGACCCGCCGCGGGCAACAGCGCGGTCGGGACCATGGACCGAGCCCGACCGGTCGACGTGTTCTTCTCGGGTGGCCAGGCGCAGGCCGAGCCCAACCAATCGCGCCGGCAACAGCCAAGCTCGCCGCCACCGACGTCCGCGCCGGCCCCGACTGTGCCGGAGACTGCACCCGTTGACGAGAGTCTTTCTGTCGCAACGGAGGCGGCTCCCGTGACGCCCCCCTCCAGCGACCAGGAGAACGCTACGGAAGCGCCGAGCGTCCCCGAGGTGGCTGAGCCGAGCGCGGCGGAGACCGAGCTGCTGGGGATCCCGGGGCTCCAGTTCCGGGAAGTGCCGCTGGCTCGGATCGTGGCCAACCCGCGGCAGCCACGACAGGTCTTCGACGACGACGAACTGGCGGAGCTCGTCACGTCCATCCGCGAAGTCGGAGTCCTGCAGCCCGTCGTCGTGCGTCCTGCGGGCGAGGGCTACGAGCTGGTGATGGGTGAGCGCCGGTGGCGGGCCTGTCAGCAGGCGGGTCTGGACGTCGTGCCGGCCATCATCAGGGACACGCCGGACACCGATCTGCTCCGCGATGCGCTGCTGGAGAACCTCCACCGGAGCCAGCTCAATCCCTTGGAGGAGGCCGCCGCCTACGATCAGCTGCTGAAGGACTTCGGCTGCAGCCACGAAGAACTCGCCGGCCGGATCGGTCGTTCGCGCCCCCAGATCTCGAACACCATCCGACTGCTCAATCTCCCGCCCCTCGTGCAGCGTCGGGTTGCGGCCGGTGTTCTCAGCGCGGGCCACGCTCGCGCGCTGCTGGGTCTTCCCGATGCGGCGGCCATGGAGCGCCTCGCGCAACGCATCGTCGCAGAAGGGCTTTCGGTGCGTGCCACCGAGGAGGTCGTCGCTCTCGGCGGCGACGAGGACTCGCCCAAACGGTCGCGCGCGCCGCGGCGCCAGCTCGGCGACGAGCGTCTGTACCGCTATGCCAACGACTTGTCTGACCGACTAGAAACCCGGGTGAAGATCGCCATGGGGGCTCGTCGGGGCCGGCTCACCGTGGAATTCGCCGGCGTGGAGGATCTGGAGCGAATCATGGCACTCCTCGAACCCGCTCCGGCCCGGGATTGAGGTCACGCGGCCGGTCCACGGCGGAGTCCAGCTGACTCGGTGACCGGGCCGGGTCGTGTTGTGCCGCGCGGACACCACGTAGGATGGCCAAGCCGGCCCCGGGCGGTTTCCACCGGGTCCGGCGGCTCCACGATCCACTCCGCCCCGCCATCGTGAGGACGCCGATGAAGTTCGTTCGACTGATTCTGCTCGCCCTGCTGGCTGGCGCGGTGGCTGCGTTCATCGCTGAATTGTTGCGGCCCAAGCGAATTCGGCCCGGGTACCGTCCGGTGCCGCCTTCGTCCGAGCGGGTCGGGGGATGAGCAGGCGGATAGCCCATCTCACCCTCGACAATGTGGACGACCTCCCCGACACCTGTCGTGCCTGCGTCTCGTGGGAGCTCGACCCGGTCACGGCCTGCTTGACCGAGAGCGAGTCGGAGAGACGCCGGGAGAAGGAGACGTGGATCGCTCGATCCCTGCTGCAGTGGGGGTCGTGCGGCCTCCTCGCCTATGTGGACGACGATCTGGCCGGCTACCTGACGTACGCTCCAGCGGGTTTCGTACCGCGGTCGTTGAGCTTCCCGACCTCTCCGGTCAGCCCGGACGCCGTCCTTCTGATGACGGGCGGCGTCGTGGCGGCGCACCGCGGCGCCGGGATCGCCCGGATGCTCGCCCAGGGTGTGGCGAAAGACCTGACTCGCCGAGGAATCCGGGCGATCGAGTGCTTCGCCACCACCCACGCCCCGGCTCGGGGTGAGCCCAGTCCCGACCTCGGGTGCGTCCCCGGCTGCCTCCTGCCCGCACCGTTTCTGCTGGCGATCGGCTTCAAGACCATTCGCCCGCACCGGCTCACACCGCGACTGCGGCTGGATCTGCGATCCGCCGTGTCCTGGCGGGAGGACGTGGAGCACGCCCTGGAGCGAATCCTCGGCACCGTCCGGGTGCCGGCCTTCACGCCCACCACTGCCCGAGGATCCGCCACGAATTCGCCCTCTGCGCTGGGACTCTAGTGCTTCTCGACGGAGGTTGTTCGAGGGCATGGTGTCGTTCGCGGGGATGCTCGGCAAGGCCGACGAGCCAATGATGCCGGTGGTGTAGCGCGACTGAGGAGAACGCGGCCGGGCGCCGCGCGGGCGGCGGAAGGCCCCGAAGAACCTCCGTCGAGGAGCACTCGTTCCGGAGGCACCGAACGGAGGCGAGTTCGCGGAGCCCACGTACCGCTGGACCCAGCCCGATCGCGGCAACGGTCGCACCAGACCGGGTATTCGCGCGCTGACCAACTGTGGGCCCATTGGCCGGCGATTGCAGGTCAGATTGCACGTAGCGGGGGCAGTCGACAGACAGCCGGTTGGACGGCGCACAACCGGCCAGCCGTAGACAGGGGAGGATCCAACCACGAGGTCCCATCGGCGCCGAGCCCCGGGGCGATCAGCCGTCCAGCCGTCCAGCCGTCCCAGCCGTCCCAGGGGGTCAGGCGGGTCAGTGGGTCGGTGAGGTCCGTGGAGACGGCCTGTCAACTGGCCGGCGAGGCTGTGGCGCCGGGCCGGCCAGGTAGGGACAGGTCGATTGGACCGGGAGCCAGCTCGCCGGCGGCAGCGGGTAGGCCGAGAAATGCCGAGGCCCGGGCACCACACGGTGACCGGGCCTCGCACGGGGTATGAATCAGGCGATGAATTCCTCAAGGTCGCGCACGAGCATCGGCTTCGGCTTCGCGCCACGGATGGTCTTCACGACCTGTCCGCCGGAGTACACATTCAGTGTCGGAATGGCCGTGATGCCGTAGGCCGTCGCGGTGCGCTCATTGGCCTCGGTGTCGAGCTTGACGATCTTCAACTTGTCGCCGTACTCGGCAGCCAGTTCCTCCAGAATCGGGGCGATCTGCTTGCACGGAACGCACCACGAGGCCCAGAAGTCAACGAGCACTGGCCCATCCGCCTTGAGGACCTCGGATTCGAAGGTCGCGTCGGTCACGTCCGTGGTGTATTCACCCATGGGGTTTCGTGGTCCTTTCGTCAGCTGACGTGGTCAGCCCGGGGTAGGCGGTGTCTTGTCCACCGCTGGCTGCAACACTCACGGGCGCCACCGTAATCCACCCGCCCGTAAGAGTCTTACCTGAATGAGCGTTTCGCCCCTTATAAAGTTGAACTGTCAATGATTCGTAACAAACTACCGTCCTGAGTCAGCGGAATTGACACACAACGGTGACCATTCCGCTCACCCGATGCCGCCCCCACTCCGGACTCCGGCCCGTGGCTCGGACCGGCAGTCCCTGTGGCACGGCTCCAGCGGGAGGCGCGAGGCTGGAGCGTGTCGGCTCGGGCCTGAGCCCGGTCGCCAAGGCCCGGGAGAACGGCTCAGGCCCCGGCCAGGACGGCTGCCGCCTCCCGAGCGCTCACGTCCCGACCGGCACGGCTCAGGGCTCCAGCAGGACGTTGGTCTCGCCGGCGGCCTGGCTGAGCGGGTGGATGCTCTCGATCGTGCGGATCGTCCCACTGCGCGAGCGCATCACGATGGAACGGGTGCGAACCGCGCCCCGCAGGTAGCGCACCCCGTCCAGGAGCTGGCCGTCGGTGATCCCGGTGGCTACGAAGAAGGCGTTGTCGCCGGCGACGAGGTCGTGCTGGGTGAACACCCGGCTCAGGTCGTGCCCGGCCGTTTCGGCCCGCTCCCGTTCATCGCCGGTCTGGGGCGCCAACCGGCCGAGGAACGTGCCGCCGATGGCCTTCATCGCGCATGCGGTGATGATGCCCTCCGGAGTTCCGCCCACGCCGAGCATGAGGTCGATCCCGGTGTCCGGCCGGGCCGTCGCGATCGCGGCGGCGATGTCGCCGGCCAGGACGAAGGAGATCCGGGCCCCGGCGGCGCGCACCTCCTCGGCCAGCTTGCCGTGCCGCGCCCGCTGCAGCATCGCCACCGTGACGTCGGAGGTGGCCACGCCTCGCGCCTTGGCCACCTTCTCGATCATGTCCGACACCGGGGCGTCCAGATCGAACTGCGAACTGTCCACGTCCGGCCCGACCACGAGCTTCTCCATGTAGAAGACGCCCTTGGGGTCGTACATCGTGCCCCGGTCGGAGGCCGCGATGACCGAGATGGCGTTGCCCATGCCGCCGGAGAGGAGTTCCGTGCCGTCGATCGGGTCGACGGCGATGTCGTAGCCGTGCCCGCCACCGGTGCCGAGCGGCTCGCCGTTGTGCAGCATCGGCGCGTTGTCCTTCTCGCCCTCGCCGATCACCACGACACCGCGCATCCGGATCGCGTTGATGACCTCGCGCATGGCGTCCACCGCCGCCTGGTCACCGGCGAACTGCTCACCTCGGCCGACCCATGCCGACGCGGCCATCGCGGCCGATTCGGTGGCCCGCACGAGGTCGAGCCCGATATTGGGGTCCGGGATCTGGTAGCGGGTACGGCGGGCGTTCGCGAGCATCATTGCGAGGGCACTCCTTCGGGTCGGACGGCTGCCGGGCGAGGCGCAGACCGACCCTAGCGCGAAAGCCCCGCCGGCACGACGACTGGGGCACGCGCCGACAGCCTCGACAAGCGCGAGTACTCCCCGACGGAGGCTCTTCGGGGCTATTCGCCGATCGCAGCCAGGTAGCGCTCCGCATCCAGCGCCGCGACGCAACCCGAGCCCGCTGCCGTCACCGCCTGCATGTACTCGTGGTCGACGACGTCACCGCAGGCGAACACGCCCGGCAGGGTGGTCTTCGACGAGCGGCCCTCCACCTGGGCGAACCCCTTGGCGGAGAGCTCGATCTGGTCCTTGAACAGCTCCACCCGGGGGTCGTGGCCGATCGCCACGAAAAGCCCGGTGACGTCCAGCACGCGCTCCTCCCCGGTCACCGTGTCCCGAAGGAGGATGCCGCTGACCTTCTCCTCGCCCAGCACGTCGACCACGGCGCTGTTCCAGGCGAAGCTGATCTTCGGGTCGTTGAAGGCGCGGTCCTGCATGATCTTGGAGGCGCGCAGCTCGTCCCGGCGGTGGACGATCGTCACGGAGCGGGCGAACCGGGTGAGGAACGTCGCCTCCTCCATCGCCGAGTCGCCACCGCCGACGACGGCGATGTCCTGGTCCTTGAAGAAGAACCCGTCGCAGGTGGCGCACCAGGAGACGCCGTGGCCGGACAGCCGCTTCTCGTTCGACAGGCCGATCTCGCGGTAGGCGGAGCCGGTGGCGAGGATGACCGTCTTCGCCTGCACGGTGTCACCGAGGGCGGTGGTGATTCTCTTCACCGGACCGCTCAGCTCCAGCGAGACCGCATCGTCGTAGGCCACCTCGGCCCCGAAGCGCTCGGCCTGCTGCTGCATCGCCATCATCAGGTCGGGACCCATCAGGCCCTTCGGGAACCCCGGGTAGTTCTCGACCTCGGTGGTGTTCATCAGCGCGCCGCCGATGGTGACCGAGCCGGCGATGACGAGCGGCGAGAGATCCGCACGCGCGGCGTAGATCGCCGCCGTCCATCCTGCTGGTCCCGACCCCACGA
>JBDIAG010000045.1:0-12621 GCA_039812305.1 Actinomycetales bacterium
GGCTGCGTCGGAAGAACCTTGACGTTTGGAACCGGACGGATCGCACGCCTCGCGGCGCTCGGACTCGCTCAACGTGGCTCCGCCACGCCCCCCGCTCGCCTCCCTCGCGACGCGCACGCCTGACCGGCCCAAACGCACAAGGACCTTCCAGGCACCCCACTACGGTAGTTTCCCGCGTCAAGCCCCGATGCCGCTCCGTCTCGATGCCCGCACCCACGGCAACGGAGCACATCGTCAGCCCGAGGACACCGCGTCCGCCCGAGGAGACCAGGAGACTCGCATGCGAGTACACGTCGCCGATCACCCGCTCATCAACCACAAGCTGACCTACCTTCGTGACCGGAAGACGGACTCGCCCACTTTCCGCCGACTCGCCGAGGAGCTGATGACGCTGCTGGCGTACGAGGCCACCCGCGACGTCCGGGTGGAGCCCAAGCAGATCGAGACGCCGCTGACGACCACGATGGGCATCAAGCTCTCCCATCCGCGTCCGATCATCGTGCCGATCCTGCGGGCCGGGCTCGGCATGCTCGAAGGGATGGTGCGGCTGCTGCCCAGCGCCGAGGTCGGTTTCCTCGGGCTGGTTCGCGACGAGGAGACCCTCGAGGTCACCACCTACGCCAACCGCCTGCCCGACTCCCTCACCGGACGGCAGGCGTACGTGATCGACCCGATGCTCGCGACCGGGCACTCCCTGGTGATCGCGATCCGCTATCTGCTGGACAAGGGAGCCGACGAGGTGACCGCCGTCTCTCTGCTCGCCTCGCCGGAGGGGATGCGTCACGTGGAGGAGATGTTCGGCCCGGACGCTCCGATCACCCTGGTGGTCGGTGCGGTGGACGACGGCCTGGACGCCAACGGCTACATCGTTCCCGGCCTCGGCGACGCCGGTGACCGCCTCTACGGGGTGGTCTGAGCCCGGAGTCGTGGATTTCGTGCCGCGGGTGACAATGTGGCGCAGTGCCCCGGTGTTTCTTGGGACAATGCTCGGGTGTCTTTCTTCACTGCCGTGCTCGCCCACGACGGCGCCTCGTGGCGAGCCAAAGACGTCGACGTCGAGGACTGTTCGAGCCTCGACGACCTCGCCGAGATGATGCGTGAGGTGGCGCACGGGACGAACCCCGTCCTGACCATCATCGAGCGCGAGGACGGCTGGTTCGCGCTGGCCCGGGTGGAAGGCGACGAACCGGCCACCGTGTTCGTGTCGGATCTGCCCGCCGCGCTGGAGGGCCACTACGGCGAGGTGTTGTCCGCGGCCGCCGATCTCGATGTCGAACTTCCGGAGGGCGTCCACGCCTACCAGCGTCGCGAGCCCGTCGACGAGGACGACGAGCGCACGGACGAGGAGAAGGCACCCGACGAGGAGGCCGTCCAGGAACTGCAGGATGCGCTCGACGGCGCGCAGCTGCTGCGTCCGGATCCCGATCCGGAGCCGACCGACGACTGGGCCGGGGATCCCGGTCTCTTGGCGGATCTGGGCGTCGGTGCCCTCAGGCTGGTCGAGATCGCGAGCGAGCATCCGGAGGATCCGGCCGTCGCGCTCGCCGAGATCGCCGAGATCGCCGGTTTCGCCGACCTGATCGAGGCCTTGCGCTGAGCTCCGGGCCGGAGACCGGGCCCCGGGGCCCGGAAGAGTCGTACCCGACCTGGATGGGCCTGGCCATCGCCGAGGCGGTGTCCGCCTTGGACACCGGTGACGTACCGGTCGGCGCGGTCGTCATCGGGCCGGCGGGCGAGACGTTGGGCATGGGACGCAACGCCAGAGAGGCGTCCGGCGACCCGACCGCGCACGCCGAGGTGATCGCCCTGCGGGCGGCGTCCCAGGAGATCGGACACTGGCGGCTGGAGGGCTGCTCGCTCGTCGTGACTCTCGAACCGTGCGCGATGTGTGCGGGGGCCAGCGTGCTGGCCCGGGTGGCGCGGGTGGTCTACGGTGCGACCGACCCGAAGGCCGGGGCCGCGGGCTCCTTGTGGAACATCCCGGCGGATCCGCGGCTCAACCACCGTCCCGAGGTGGTCGCCGGCGTGCGGGCCCAGGAGTGCGGGGATCTGCTGCGGGAGTTCTTCCGGGCGCGTCGGCGGCGATAGCGCGGGGCCGGCCGGCGACCGGCCGCGTCGATCGACTGGTCGGTCGGCTGTGTCGGTCCGGCCGGGTGGTCCGAACCGGGTTGGGAGAGTGTCCGCGGTTGGCCTATGCTTGACCGTCGTTGGTGGCGTGTCCGAGCGGCCAAAGGAGCACGCCTCGAAAGCGTGTGTGGGCGCAAGTCCACCGTGGGTTCAAATCCCACCGCCACCGCCCACGGCGCCTGAGTCGCGATATCGCCGATGTCGCGACTCAGGCTCTTCTCATCTCCGGCAGTGGCGGGTGGCGTCGGCGGGCCGCCCCGTCCCCACCGCGTGAGGGCGGCGGACGCCAGGTCCAGCATCGCGGCGGAGCTGGGCTGGGCGCGCGTATCGGGGTCTCGGCACGATCACGGCCATCGAGAAGGGCCGCCCGGAGTGGCCGTCGGCACGGTGTTGAGCGCCGTCTCCGTCGTCGGGGTTCCCCTGTTCGGCGCGAACGACGCGGAGTTGGCGTGGCTGCGCCGCCGCGGGGTCAGCGAGCGTTGAACCGGTGGATCCACTCACTATTGACCTGGTCGGCCTGGCGGTGGTGGCCCACCACAAGTTGTTGGCCGGCGGGTAGCTCCAGGTCCAGGAAATCGAGGACGTTGTGCGCGGTGGCCAGCGGTTCGGCAGCCAGCTGCTCATACGTGATCTCGTACGGAGTGATGTCCTCTTCCCCGAACCAGGTGTTCCACTCGGCTTCGAATCGCTGGATTGTGGTGACGAGCCGCTCGATCAATTCTTCGTCGTAGTGCGGGTCCTCGGCGCCTGGCTCGATGGGCTCTCCGGGGTGCCAGTAATGGGTTTGGAGAGACCTCGCCCACGACACCGCTTGAGCAACCGCGTCGACGCGGCGTAGATGCACGAACCGGAGTCGCCCAAAGTGGCTGGTGAGCAGTTCCAGCTGATTCGCCGACCGCTGGTTGGTTGCGGCGGCGAGATCGGCCAACAACTCAGACCGTGACTCCGCCATCAGACGGCCCCCGAAGATCCCATTCGACGTTCTCCCAGCGGTCAGTGCCGCCTGAACATACGCCGCGTCGATGCGTCCCTCAGAGGGCTGTGCAACCCGCCAGTCGGTCGCGTAGTTGTGTAGCCCGCGCCGATTGAAGTAGGAGCGTGGATGACCTGCGACCCCCGACGATTCCAGCAATCCGCACAACAGAGTGCTGCCCGACCGAGGCGTCGCGCACAGCAACCACGAGTCGAACCCCAATGCCATCCCTCCACCGTAGTGACGCCGGTACCAGCCGATCGGGAGTCTCCGTATCGCATCCGTGCTGCGGGACGCTGGCCCGGACTCGTGGGGGCGGCGCGTCATCCTGGAGCGGCTGCGCGGTGCGCGCGGTCGTGATGCCGATCCCGCGCACTCCGCAGTACCGACGTCCGGGCATGACCCCCATCAGGGGCGAATCGGCGGTGCGAGGCCCGGCGCTGGACTACCGTTACGCCGTGCCCGATCCTGTCGTCCCCTCGGCGACGGCCGTGCGCCGGCTGAGCCGGTCAGGCCGCGCGTGGCGGCTGGCTGCCGTCGTGCTCTGCTTCGGTGTGCTCACGGCGGCGCAGGTGGTCGACACCGACGACTACTTCCCGCTGGGTTCCCTGTCGCAGTACGGGGCGCCGAAGGACCTGAACGGAACCGTGCGTTCGGTGTTCCTCGAGGCCCGTTACCCGGGCGAGAGCCAGCCGCGTCTGCTGGGGATGTCCCACGGCGCGACCGGCGTCGCCCGGGGCGAGGTCGAGGGGCAGCTGAGCAGGTTCGTGGACGACCCCTCGCTGTTGCAGGCGATCGCGAACGCGCATGCGCAGCTGCGTCCCGGGAGTCCGCAGCCGGAGGAGCTGTATCTGCGCCGGTCCGTGCAACAGCTGCGAGACGGGCACGCCGTGGGCGATCCCGAGGTGCTGACGCTGGCCCAGTGGCGGGTGCGCCGGTGACGCGGGCTCCGGCGCCGGCGCGCGGGGAGGGCGCGGCGACCAGCCGTCCCGGGGGTGTGGTCCGGTGGTTCGTGCCGGCCATGCCGGTGGCGCGTCTGGCCGCCTTCCGCGTGCTCGTCTATGCGTTCCTGCCGGTGGAGGTGCTGTGGATCCGCGCCAGCGTGATCCCGCACTCCTACGTGCCCGAGTTGTACCGGCCGACCTGGCTGGCGCGTGCCGTGCACCTGCCGCCGCTCAGTGCCGGCGTGGCGACCGCGCTGCTGTGGGCCATCCTCCTGCTCGTCGTCGCGGCGATCGCGGCCGTGATCACCGGACGCTGGCAGCGCACGACCGGCTGGCTGCTGGCCGCGGCCTTCTGGGTGTGGATCCTCAACTCGATGGGCTTCGGCTACATCAGCCACGACCATCTCGCGATCATGGTGGCGGTGACGGTCCTGCCGTCCGCCGGCGTCGCCAGGCTCGGCGACACCGGGCTGAGCGAGGCCGCCGGATGGGCGTTGCGCTGCATCCAGCTGGCCGTGGTGGCCACCTACTTCGGATCGGCCGTGCTGAAGACCCTGCGCTCGGGCACTCCGTGGGGCTGGGCGAACTCCGCCGTCTTCGTGTGGGCGATCACCCGGCGCGGCTCGGAGCTGATCCGCTGGACGCTGGAGTATCCGTGGCTGCTCCGACTCGGGCAGTGGGGCCTGCTGTCGATCGAGTTCGCCTCGCCGCTGGTGCTGTGGCTACGCGGACGGTGGCTCTACCTGGCGATCGCGACGTTCTGCGCCTTCCACCTGGCAACCTTCCTCTCCCTGGGCATCCACTTCCTCCCCACGGTGGTCTGCTGGGCCGCCTTCCTCCCCCTGGAGCGCCTCCCCCTCGAGCGCCTCCGCCTCCGCCGTCGCTGAGTTCCCCGGCACCGTCGAGGCTCGCAGCACGCCGTCAGCTCGAGGTGTGCAGGGCGTGTCGTGGCTCCTCGATGGGCCGTGGGTTCAGGCGTCGGGGCTCACGGCATAGAATCGCTTCGGGACCCACAGGTGATGGAGAAGAAGGAGGGATCTGTGCAACGTCGAACCGTGACCAAGCAGACAGTGAAACAGTTCGCCATCCGCTCCACCAAGGAGTCGGCCAAGCTCGAGCGCCGCGCCGTCCCCGCCGGGCACGTGCGTTCCGAGCGCGTCGAGCGATTCCTTGCCGAACGTCGCCAGCAATCCTGATGCCGCTGACGTCGGGCTACGGCGAGACGCCCGTCGCCGACGACGAGGCCGACGCGCTGCTCCCACAGGCGCGTGAACTCCTCGGCGAACCGATCACCAAAGCCGACGTCTATGACCTCGAGCAAGGCGTTCAGGAGGAGGTCGTCGAGAAGCTCGTCGCCGCAGTGTTCGACGGCGCGCTCACAATCGACGAGCTGCTGACCGACTACTTCGTACGCGACCTGCACAGACGTCTCTCTACGGCGACATCTGGACGTGGGCCGGCCTGTACCGAAAGCGTGAGTTGAACATCGGTGCCGCGCCCGAACATATCGCCATGGAACTCCGTGGCTCGCTGGAGACGCTCCGCTACCGTTGGCAGCACACCGACGACTGGACGGCACGCGAACTCGGTATTGCCGCTCACGCCGAGAGCGTGCGTATCCACCCCTTCACCGATGGCAACGGGCGAGCCACACGCTTGCTTGCCGATCTCGTATTCCTCGCCGCGCAGGACTTCGAGCCGCCCCAACACTACGTTTGGGACCTCGATAAGCGTGAATACATCGCCCTGCTTCGGCAGTACGACCAGCACCGCGATCCGCGGGCGCTCGCCGCGTTCATCGAGGTGCGCGCGTTCGGCGAGTAACTGGCAGCGGCCAGCTTGGTTCCATTCGATCTGGCGACCTCGGTGATCCACCGCACGCATCCGATGTTCGGGTAGAACTTCCGCATCAGATCAAGGCGTCGAGGGCCACGACGTGCCGTCGGTTCGCGATGTGCCGGGGCGTGTCGTGACTCCTCGATGGGCCGTGGGGTCAGGCGTCGGGGCGGAGGGAGGGCATCCGGTCTATGCCGAACTCGGCCCGGAGGGCGCGCTGGGCGGCGAACCAGCCCACCATGCCGTGCACTCCGGGCCCCGGGGGGACCGAGGCCGAGCACAGATAGACGCCGGGGACCCCGATCGCATAGGGGTTCCAGGACCGTCGTGGCCCCAGGGTCATCCGCGGCATCGTCACGGCCCCGGCGGCGATGTCCCCACCGATGTAGTTCGCGTTGTGCTGCGACATCTCGGCCGCCGGGATGCACCGGGAGCCGACCACGACGTCCCGGAAGCCGGGTGCGAACCGCTCGATCTGGGCGGTGATCGCCTCGGTGACGTCCACGTCCGAGCCATGCGGCACGTGCGCGTACGTCCATAGCGGACGCATCCCGTCCACTCTGCGGGTCGGGTCGCAGGTGGTCGGGTCGCTCAACAACACCATCGGACGCTCGGCATGCCGCCCGTCCGCGACCGCCGCCTCCGCCTCGGCCATGTCCGCGCGCGTGCCGCAGACGTGGACGGTTCCGGCCTGCCCGACGTGTTCGGCCCGCCACGGCACCGGCCCGGAGAGTGCGAAGTCGACCTTGGCGGCGGCGTCGCCGTACCGGAACTGCAGGAGAGCCCGGTGCGCGCGGGCCGGTAGCCGGTCGCCCCAGATCTTGGCGGCGGTGCGGGGAGTGGTGTCGAGCAGGTAGGCGCGAGCCTCCGGGATCTCCCGCCAGGACCGCGCCGCGCTGTTCGTGCGCACCTGGCCGCCGTGGGCCTGCAGGTCGGCCACCAGCGCGTCGACGATCGACTGGCTGCCACCCACCGGGACGGGCCAGCCCCACGAGTGGGCGAGGCAGGCGAGCAGGAGCGCGGCCCCGGCCGGGGCGAGCCCGGGCACCGGCGCGATGGCGTGCGCGGCCACTCCGGTGAGCAGGGCGGGGGCGACGTCGCCGGAGAACGCGTGGTTCCACAGCCGGGTGCCCTGGGACAGGACGCCGAGGCCGAAACCCGCCGCCGCGAGCACGTTGCCGGGACTGTTCACGGCGCGGGGCGGAATGGACCTCTTGTCGCCCATTGCCACGTCGACGACGACGTCGCTGTGCTCGGCCAACGGGCCGAGGAGCCGTCGCCAGGCCCTGCCGTCGGCGCCGAGCCCCTCGACCGTCCGGTCGAGGTCGTGCCAGGCCAGGCCGGCGCGGCCGCCGTCCAGCGGCTGGGCGTAGGAGAGTTCGGGCACGCGCAACTGCACGCCGCGAGCCTGCAGGTCGAACTCGAGCAGGAACGGGCTGGCGAGCGCCATCGGATGGACGGCCGAGCAGAGGTCGTGCACCATCCCGTCCACAATGCCGAGGTCGAGCGTGCGCGCGCCGCCACCGATCGTCGGCTGTTCCTCCAGGACGAGGACGGACAGGCCGGCGCGCGCCGTCGTGACGGCCGCGGCCAGCCCGTTCGGCCCGGACCCGACCACGACGACGTCGAACTGATCGGCCATCAGACGGGTGCTCCTCGGTGACTCACCCGTCCATCTTTGCAGCGTGGAACGGGGGAGGCGCGGGTATGGGCTGGGCAGGACCTGTCCGCAACGCGGGCGCGGTGGTCACGTGACGAGGAGCGCTGCAGAGATGACCGAACGAGACCTGGCGACGGAGGCAGCCCGGCACGGTGACGCCGGGGCTGTCGGTCTGTCCACCGCCCTGGCCGATCTGCGGCTGCACGGCTGGCATGTGCTGGCCGGTCTGGCCCAGACCGGCAACCCGGGCCCGCGCCGCGAGACGATCCTGGTCGGGCCGGGCGGTGTGCTGGTGCTGGAGGCTGCGGAACCTGGGTCGTCATCCAGTCTCGGTGAGGTCACCGCCCTCGTCCCCGCGCAGATCCGTCGCCATGTGCTGTCGGTGGTCTGCTCACCCAAGGAGGAGGGCGTGAGCGAGACCGCCGGCGGGCCACGCACCCACGACCGACCGAAGGGGGACGCCGAGGCCGGCCAGCAGGTTCGGCCGGGGATTCATGTCCGTCCGGGTGTCCTCGCCGCCTTCGCCCGGTCACTGCCCGAGGCCCTGGACGCGGAGTCGGCAGCGGCGGTCACCGAGTCGCTGAAGTCGGAACTGACGCAGCCGAGCGCCGAGGTGTGGACCGCCGACAAGGTTCTGGAGTGGACGAAGAAGGTCAGGGCGCACGAGCTGACTGTCGACTCCCCGGCGTCGGCGTCGATCGGGCAGAGCGTGCGGGGTCGTGCCCTCAGGATTCCTCGCAAGATCCTCTTCCTCGTCGTCGCCGTGATCCTGGTGATCGTGATGGGCATCCTGGCCCAGGGAAACTCGGCATCGGGTGGTGAGGCCGCCGCCCGGTCCGGCACTCAGACCGGGCAATCGTCACCGGCCCACGGCTCTCGAGCGTGGTGTGGCACGCAGAACTGGGCGAGCCAATGCGGTGGGCGGCCGTAGATCCACGTCGCTCGTACCCCTTTGGGGGGCAGTGAGAGAACGGGCCGGCGCTTCCGAAATCCACGTGGTGCTATGGGTTTGTAGGTGGAGCGTCCCGGGGTGGAAATGACGTCCAGTGCTTTTCGTTGGTTTGGTTCAAGTTCGCTCTCAACGCCTGTCGATGAGCGGGTGGTGACGTCCGGGATGAAAAGTCGGCGGGTGGGGCCTGCCCGAACAACGGAAGAGGTGCTGAGCAGGTGAATTTCTGCACATACTGCGGAAATCGGCATGTTCCCGGCGCGCGCTTTTGCGTTTCCTGCGGAAAGCCCGCACAACCGGCCGATAGCGGGGCAGAGGTGCGGACCGTCGTGCCGGCGGGGTCGCCAGCGGGAGGCATGGTCACGCCCTCGACTGTGACGACGGCACCACCGGCCGCAGGGCCGGCGACGCCGCACACAATGCCTCGGGTGCCGGCGCAGGCAGTGGGCCCGGTGGCGCACGAGGTCGCGCCGGCGTCGTCGCCGGGAGCGATCGCCGGAGGGGATACGTTCCGTTCCGCATCTGTCCCCGCGTCGACTCCTGCTGTGCCTTCCGGTGGCCACGTCGGGACGCAACCTCAGCCGGTGAGTGCCGGTGTGCCCGTGGGCAATCAGGCCGTCCTCGGGTCGGGTCGCGATCGTGAGGGCATCGTCCGAGATGGTCTGGGCGGGTTGTTGCTCGTCGCGTCGCTGGCGATGCCGTGGACGATGTCCTACACCTCGGATTCGTACACCGAGTTCAGTGGCGTGGCGAACAACCATGGTGTGTCGGGAATCCTGACCACGATTCTCGCGCTGCTCGCTTGCGCCGTGGGTTACGTGGTCCCGCTCCTGTCCGGGCGGTCACTCGACTCGGCCGCCTTGCGGTGGATCAAAGCCGCGTTGATCGCCCCGTTGTTTATCGCCGTGATCGTCACGTTCGTCCAGATATTCCGCGGAATGGCCGACCTCATCGGCGCGGCCCCTGCGGTCGCGGTCGCCGGGGCCTTGCTTTCGCTCTCTTCGCACGATGCGTCGGCGACGGCCGCCGGATTCTGGCGAGGAATGACCGCCGCATTCGCCGGCGTCACCGGAGTGCTCGCCATCACTCAGTTCGTCGTGCAGGTCAAGGACATGGATCTCTCGTCCGCCTATGATCTGCCGTACCTGCTCATGCAGGTGCTGAATGTACTGATGACGGTGGCCCTGGCCGGAGCGTGCGTCGTTCTCGCGATCCGGCGTCACCGGCTGATCGTCGGACTGACGACATTCGCGTTCTGTTATCTCGTGACGGTCACCCTGGTCGGGTTCGGCATCGCCGCCACCGGTTCGACCGTGATCTACCTGCGCGTGGAGGATGTCGCGCTGATCGCGACTCTGACCGCGGCCAGTGCGTCCTGTCTCCGCGATCAGGCGATTGAGCCGCGGAACCTGAGCGCTCCGGTCGTGGTGCGGTCGTACCTCATGGTCATGGCGGCGATCTGGGCCGGGTACACGGGCATCGGCCTCGTGGGTCTGCTGGTATCGGTCGGCTACCTGGATTCCGGGGAGATCGCGCGGGAGGTCTGGCTGCTGGTGTTCCTGGGAGCCGTGGCTGCCGCCGCTTTCCTCGGCAGCCGGGCGTTGGGGACCAGCCCCGAGAAGGGCCGCAAGCCGGTGCTCATCGGCGCCGGAGTCGTCGCCGTCATCTCGATCGTCAACTGGGTGGCCTTCGACTCGCCCGGTGGGACGCAGGGCGGGGCGCTGTACTTCATCGTCGGCAGCCTCGTCGTCGTCGCGGTGCTCACGGTGCCGGCCGGCCTCCTGAACGGCTTGCCCTCCGCCATCCCCGGAATGGCGGGCCACGGGAGTGCTGCGACGTCCGCCGTCGGTACTCCCGCCGGATCGACCAGCCAGGTGTCGCAGGCGCAGGTGTCGGCCACCTCGCAGGTGTCGGCTGCCTCACGGGGCGGCCGTCAACAGACCTGGTCGAAGGTCGTCATCGGCGTCGGAATAGCCATGGAAGTGGTCGCGATCGTGAAGTTCACGATCATCGGC
Source organism: Actinomycetales bacterium (assembly GCA_039812305.1). Taxonomy (GTDB): domain Bacteria; phylum Actinomycetota; class Actinomycetes; order Actinomycetales; family CAWJMD01; genus JBDIAG01. The sequence continues at coordinate 10,505 of JBDIAG010000045.1, forward strand.
TACTACCCCAACGAGTTCGTACCGTTCGCGGCGCTGATGGTCATCGGCGCGATCATGATCTGGGCCGGCAACAAGTTCGACTCGCCGGTTCCGCGCGGTTCCACCGGCGGACCCCGGCCGCGGGGCGTCGCCGAGAAGATCGCCGCCCAGGAGTTCACGATCGCCACCACGAAATCACCGGCCGAGATCCAGGCCGCCGTCGAGGAAGCCGCCCAGGTCGGGACGAGATTCATGCAGACGACCTTGAAGGTGCAGCTGGGAGTCGACTCCGCGGTCCTGGTGGCCGAGGGCGGATTCAGAGAACAACTCCGCGTACTCCTCGATTGGTCCGTCGACGAGGACGGAGGCCGCCGCCAGGTGACACTGCGGACCGCGAACTACCTGACGACCCAGTCCAAGTACATGTTCATCCCTGTGGGCCCGAAAACGGCGCCCGCCCTGGACTCGCTCACCCGCTTCTCACACCACCTGCAGACAGAACTGCGGTGAGGCCGGAGGAGTTGCCACGGCCGTCGCATCTCGGGCTACGTCGGGCGTGTCGACCAGAGGCGGCACCCTGGGTGGCCAAGCAGGCAACCAGACCGGGATCCGACCGCCACGGTCGGACGCAGGCGCCGACACGGGCTGCAGGTGGAACCGAAGGCGACCGGCAAAGTTCGTGCTCGGCGGATTACGCTGGCCCGCTGGACGCCACCAGCGGGGTTGACCAGTGGAGCCCACGGCTGTCAGGAATTATGTCCGGATTTCACTTCCGGCTTCCTGTTGAGGGTTTCGCGCTCCGGCCATTGTCGACGCGACAGCCAACATCAGCGCCGTGACGCGGAATGACGCCGAGACGCAGGTGATGTCGTCAGCGTCCCACGGGCTGAAGCGGAGCGTTGACGTCCGGTTACGGTGGTCTATCCGGTGTTGAGGGTGAGTTGGTGGGCGGTGTGTCGGGTGGTGAGGTGGTCGGTGGCGTAGGTGTTGCGGAGCCAGAGGGGTCCGTCGTGCCCGTGGGGGGCGAGGTGGTCGGGGGGTTGGAAGCAGGGGACGCCGTCGCGCATGGTCATCGTCCAAGCGTTGGCATGCCCGGGTGGATAGGCATGGATTGTTCGATGATGTGGACCGCACAGCAGCGCGAGATTCTCGAGTTCGGTGGGGCCGCCGTGGCGGTGCCAGGTGACGTGGTGGACCTGGCACATGGCGGGTGGTCGGGCGCAGCCGGGGAAGGTGCAGCAGCGGTCTCGGGCGGTGACGGCGGTGGTGAGTCGGTCGTTGGCGATGCGGCCGACGCTGGTGAGGGAGATGAGTCGTCCGCGGCCGTCGAAGCGGGCGAGGTCGAGGACGGCGTCGCAGCTGGCCAGGTCGCACAGGCGCGGCGCGAGTGGGTCGAGATGTTGGCTGGTGGCGGTGAACCCGACCCACCGGCCCGGTGGCTGGTTGAGTGGCAGGTCGAGCACTCGGCCGGGTGATTCGCTTGGTCTGCCGGGTGTAGGCGTGTCCGGGTCGGCTCGGTGGGCATGATGCCCGTCGTGTTCGGGTGGTAGTGGCCAGCCGAACGCGTCGGTCAATCCTGGACCGGCCGGGCCTGCTGCGGTGGGGCCGCGGTTGCCTGCGTGATGGTCGTCGCGTCGGCGGTCGTCACCGTCGCGCTCGTCGCGGTCGCTGTTGCGGTCGTCTGCGTGGTGATTGTTGCGTCGGCGGTCGTCACCGTCGCGGTCGTCAGCGCCTCTGTCGTCACGGTGCTGGTCGTCACCGTCATCGTTGTCGTCGTGACGGTTGCCGGTGTCGGGGTGGCTGGTGGTGGCGTGGTCGGTGTCGTGGAGGTGCAGGACCAGGCGTGGCACGGTCGGGGAGGGGCGCTGGTTGAGGTGGCCGCCGGGGCCGGTGGTGACGGGTGCGCCGGTGTCGGGGTCGCGAATCAGGCTCAGGTGCTGACCGGCCAACCCGATCAGTTCGGTGAAGGCGTCGGCGCGGCGTTGGATCAGGGAGCGGGTGTCCAGGATCTCCGCCTGGCGATCCCCGGCCCCATCGTCGGTGGGATCGGCGGCACCGGCGCCGGAGGTGCTGCCGTGATCCGCGTCGCCCGCGGCGTGCGGGTCGTCCGGGCTCCCGGGGCCGGCACCACGGTTGGT
>JBDIAG010000046.1:0-12610 GCA_039812305.1 Actinomycetales bacterium
ATCATGCAGCGCTCCAAGAAGTACCGCGCCGCGGCCGACAAGATCGACCGCTCCAAGCTCTACTCCCCGCTGGACGCCGTCCGGCTCGCCAAGGAGACCTCGACCACCAGCTACGACGCCACCGTCGAGGTGGCCCTGCGCCTGGGCGTCGACCCGCGCAAGGCCGACCAGATGGTGCGTGGCACGGTCAACCTGCCGCACGGCACGGGTAAGACCGCTCGCGTCCTGGTCTTCGCGACCGGCGACAAGGCCGAGGCGGCTCGCGCGGCCGGCGCCGACTTCGTCGGCTCGGACGACCTGATCGAGAAGGTCACCGGCGGCTGGACGGACTTCGACGCCGCCGTCTGCACCCCCGACCTGATGGGCAAGGTCGGCCGGCTGGGCCGTGTGCTCGGTCCGCGCGGCCTGATGCCGAACCCCCGTACCGGCACGGTCACCATGGACGTGGCCAAGGCGGTCGAGGACATCAAGGGCGGAAAGATCGAGTTCCGGGTGGACAAGCACTCGAACCTGCACTTCGTCATCGGCAAGACGTCGTTCTCCGAGCAGAACCTGATCGAGAACTACGCCGCCGCCCTGGACGAGGTGCTGCGGCTCAAGCCGTCCGCGGCCAAGGGCCGGTACGTGACCAAGGCCAACATCTCCACCACGATGGGCCCCGGCATCCAGGTCGACCCGAACCGCACGCGCAACCTGCTGGAGGACGAGGCCACCGCCTGACCCCGCGCCTCACTCGCTCACTGGCCGCCCTCGGTTTCCGGGGGCGGCCAGTGGCGTTCATCCGCTCGCCCCGCTTCACAACGAGCGGTCGCAACGCGCCGTCAGAACGCCGAGTTGAGGGCGTGTCGTGACTCCTCGAGTGGTGTCGTTCAGCGGCGGGAGCGCCGGCGGCGAGGAGTTCTGGCGAGGAGGAGAGCGGTGATCAGGACGCCGCCGCCCAGGCCGCCGAGGTGCCCCTGCCACGAGATGTTGTGGCCGAGGAAGGTATAGACGACGTTGATCGCGAGCCAGATCAGCACCGCCCGCGCGTCTCCTCCAAGCCACCAGGAGACGACGAGCAGCGCGCCGAGCAATCCGAACACCCCTCCGGAGGCGCCGTACGTCAGGGCGTCGGGCGGGGCGAGCAGGTAGACCGTGACCGATCCGGCCAGCGCCGAGACGAAGTAGACGAGCAGGAAACGCAAGGTGCCGAGCTGTCTGTCCAGCACCGGGCCCAGCATGAGAAGGGCCAGCATGTTCAGCCCCAGGTGCGTCGGATCGACATGGACGAAGGCACTGCTCATCAGCTGCCACGGGGCACCGTCGGACACGCCCGGATACCAGAGCCCCAGATCCGCGCATGCTTGCGCGCTCGCCTCGGGAAAGTACTTCTCGGGCTGACCCGGCGGCACGCAGATGCCCTGCGCGCGAAGCCCGAGCCATTCCACCCACACACTGAACGCTCCGCCGGTGGCGGTGATCAGCAGCCACACGGCCACGTTCACCGCGACCAGCACCGTCGAGGCCGACAGCAGGCGGAACCGGGGTGACGCCGGCGCCTGAGACGGGCCGGACTGCGTCGGTGACGTGGAGTGCGCTGCAGGCGGGGACTGCGCTGGGGGCGGGGACGGGGTCGCTGGCGTCGGGGTCGCCGGGCTCGGTGGTGTGGACGGGCTCGCTGGGGTCGACTCGGGTGGCGTCGGCGGGGTGGACGGGCTCGCTGGGGTCGACGACGAGGGCGGGGTGGACGGGGTCGGTGGCGGCATCCGCCATCGCGGCGGGAGTTCTGGTCGATCCGGATCGTCCGGCCGATCGCTCACCTGGCCTCCTCGGGTGATCGTGCTGGCGACTCCATCTTCGTGGGACGACGCACGCCGCGCGAAATCCTCGGCCGCGGCTGGGGGCACCTCTCCTGAGGTTCGCCCAGGGCCGGTGCAGGGCGTGGCGACGCTCTGGTCATGTCATCGCTCCGATCCGTGCCGTCCGCCGCCGGTGCTGGACGAGCGGGTCGACGGCGCGCGCGCCCTCTCCGTCCCTTCCGCGGCTGGGCCTCGATGACCTGCGCATGATGCCGCGGATGAACCTGCAGCTGGGGTCGTGATCACGCCACCGGATGCCGGTTCAACGGCCGGATCAACTGCCGGAGCAACGCCCGTCCGCGCATGCCCGACCCCCGCACGAAGCCGGCTCGACCCCGCGCCGCGCTCACCGGAGCCCAAATGATCGGTGATATTCGGGCGTAGACGGGCACCTCTTCCCACGCGCTTTCGTCGCGTAGACCACTGCCGTCGACGGCCGCCGAATATCGAAACGATTTAGTTGAAAAATTGTCTTGACGCCAAGAGTGGGGGTTCGCAAATGTGTGACCATCTCCGGCCAACGGCAGCCGAGCCGGGCCGATGTTGGGGTGAATTATGCGCAAATTCCCACGTACTCAGCTTGCTGTGGCCGCGACGGCCGCACTCGTCATGTCTCCGCTGGCCATGGCGCCGGCCTGGTCCGCCGGCAAGAGCCAAGGCCCGACGGTCGTCGCCGAGGGGCTGAACAATCCACGACAGCTCTCCTTCGACGGTGACAAGCTCTACGTCGCCGAAGCCGGCACCGGTGGATCGGGTCCGTGCCTGGAAGGTCCCGAGGGTCAGGTCTGCTTCGGCACCTCGGGCGCGGTGACCAGGATCGATCGCCGCGGGCAACGGCAGGTGATCACCGAACTGCCGTCCCTGGCTGCCCCCGACGGGTCCAATGCGATCGGGGCCTCGGACGTCCTCGTCAAGGGCAAGTCGTACTCGCTGCTGTTGGGGCTCGCCCTCGATCCGGCGCTCCGGGCGGGTCTGGGTGAACAGGGCAGCCAGCTGGCGACGTTCCAGGAGGGCCGGTTCGGCGGGGATCGTCAGGTCGTCGCCGATCTGGGAGCCCACGAGAGCGCGACGGATCCCGATGGCGCCGGCCCGGATTCCAACCCGACCGGCATGGTCTTCAGTGGTGACTCGACCTACGTCGCCGACGCCGGTGGCAACTCGCTGATCAAGCTGCGGCACAACCGGGAGATCTCCACGATCGCCACCCTGCCGCCGCAGATGGCGGACGCACCGCCGTTCCTGGGCCTGCCCGAGGGTACGCAGATCCCGTCCCAGGCGGTGCCCACCTCGGTCGCGGTCGGGCCGGACGGCGCCCTCTACGTCAGCCAGCTGACCGGCATGCCGTTCCCGGTCGGTGGCTCGTCCATCACCCGGTTCAAGGCCGGCGAAGAGGCGCGCGTCGTGGCGACCGGCCTGACCAACGTCACCGACCTCGCCTGGTATCGCGGCAGCCTCTACGCCATCCAGCTCACCGACGAGGGCATGCTCAATGTGCCCGAGGGTCAGCTTCCCAGCGGATCGCTGGTGAAGATCGTCGACGGCGCGCCCCAGACCGTCGTGGACGATCTGGTCGCTCCCTACGGCATCGCCTTCAACAAGGGCAGTGCCTACATCACGACCTGCGCGATCTGCGCGGGCAACGGGAACGTGATCAAGGTGAAGCTCGCCAAGCACTGACCCACGCCACCCGCTCATCGCCGGCCCGGCACCCGTTCACCAGACGATGGTGACGCGATACCACCCGCCGGCGATGTGCCGGGCGACGAACCCGCTTCCGGGATCCGGTTCCGGCGGTGTGTCGAAGTGTGCGAAGCCCTCCTCGTTGAGGAAGCCCGCGTCCTCGACGATCACCACCTGCTCGTCCAGCGCGGTGGTACAGCGGGCGACGGGGTACCAGCCGACTCTGGCCGGACACTGGCCGCTTGCTCTCGCCTGGTCGAGGTCGGACCGGGCGAGAGCAAGACCGAGCCGATCCGGCAGATTCGACTGACCGAGGAGGAGCACGACCGCGGCGGTGAGGGGCAACGCCACCAGCGTCCAACGGAAGCGGCGGCGTGCGATGGCGAGGATGACCAGCACCAGCCACACGACGGCGAGCAGGCCGAACCCGACAGTGGCGACCAACGCGGCCACGAGCTGACCGCCGGGGAACGAGGCCGCCCACAGGCCGACCAGGCCGCTGAGGACGACACCGGCGACGATCGCGATGGTCAGCCTGCTTCGCGGGCGGGTCGTCGGCATGCATGGTGGACGCGGTGGGGGTTGTCCAGGTTCCCCGCCGCCGCTTTAGCCTGTATGGCCGGATGTGACAGGAGGGCTTCGAGGGGCCGCTATAGGGTCGAATCATGTCCGTGGAACGTGGGACGGAACGCAAGACGGTGGCTTGGCTCGCTGTCGCCTGCTACCTGGCGGTGGCCTACCTGGGGATGTGGGCTCTGTGTATCCCCTTCTGGCTCAATGAGAATGGGCTGCGAGTGGGGTGGGCCGGGCTGGTGCTCGTGGTGGCGATGTGGGTCCCCGCGCTGGCGTCCTGGGTGACCTGCCGGTTCGTGACCCACGAATCGTGGCCACGACGGGTCGGCCTGACCATGCGACTGCGGGGCAGGGCGGGGACGACCCCGACCTGGGCGGTCGTCCTTCGGTACTCCGGGCTGGCGATCGCGGTTTTTCTGGGGTTCTTCGTGGTGGTGGCCGTGGCCGACGCCCTGCTCGGGCTGCCCACCGATCCGTCGCTCGGCGGCTATCTGGAGCGGACCCGCTCGATGGCGGCAGTGGGTTCGATACCGGACGTCGTGCTGCTCGCCGGCTTCGCCCTCAACGTGATCCTGGGCCTGCTGCTCATCAACCCCGCCGCGGCGCTGGGGGAGGAGATCGGCTGGCGGGGCTGGCTGTATCCGGCGCTGCTGCCCCTCGGCCGGGTGCGTGCGGTCGTGCTGACCGGCGTGATCTGGGGCCTGTGGCATGCCCCGATCATGTTGATCGGGTACAACTACCCGACGCTGCCGGGGTGGGTGGCGACGCTCGCCTTCATCGTTCCGTGCGTGCTGCTCAGCGTGGTGCTCGGATGGTTGCGGACAGCCAGCGGATCGGTCGTCCCCGCCGCCTACGGCCACGGTGCCTTCAACGCGTTCGCCGGGCTGGCCGTCGGTGCCCTGCCGGCCGCGGAGGTCCAGGCCAATACCGTTCTGTACGGCTTGTTCGGAGTGGTCGGCGTGGTGATCGGCGCCGTCCTGATCGCGGCGGCGATGTTCGTCCGTCGACGGGATGCCTAGGGTTTCCTCGACGGAGGTTCTTCGGGCCGCGCGGCGCCCGGCTACGTCGTCCTCGGTCGCGATGAGCAGTGGGGTCTCGCCGGCGGTCGTTCTTCCTCGCCGTCGCCCCCTGACCCGGCCTCTCGAGCCGGGCTCGCCGGGGTCCGCCATCAGACCCGTCCGGATCGGATTTGGGTGGGGACGGGATCAGCGGTTATCCTCCTTGGTGCCGAAGACCGCCGGTCGTCACCCTCGGGTGGCCGAAGTCCACGAACGTGTGGAGTCCAGCGCAGGTGCCCGCAGTACTGAATCGCCGTGACAGGCGTGATGTGCCCCGTGCTCCTGCGCGGGGCTTCTCCATTTCCTGGGCTGGGAACGACCGGCACTCACCCAGGAAGGAGCGCCATGGCAAAGCCTGAGAAGGTCGCCGCGGTCGCCGAGCTCACGGAGAAGTTCTCCAGCTCGAACGCCGGGGTGCTCACGGAGTACCGGGGCCTGACCGTCGGTCAGCTCAAGACTCTGCGCACCTCGCTGGGGGAGAACGCCACGTACCTGGTGGCGAAGAACACGCTGGCTGCGATCGCGGCCAAGAATGCTGGCATCGACGCGTTCGAAGGCCAGTTCTCCGGTCCCTCCGCGATCGCCTTCGTCACCGGTGACCCGGTGGCGGTGGCCAAGGGCCTGCGTGACTTCGCCAAGGCGAACCCCCAGCTGATCATCAAGTCCGGTTATCTCGACGGCAAGGCCATGTCCGCCGCCGAGATCACCAAGCTCGCCGACCTCGAGTCGCGCGAGGTGCTGCTGGCCAAGCTGGCCGGCGCCATGAAGGCCAAGCACACCCAGGCCGCCTACATGTTCGCCGCCCCGCTCGCCCAGGCAGCTCGCACGTTCGACGCGCTGCGGGCCAAGAACGCCGAGGGTGCGCCCGCGGCCGACGAGGCTCCGGCCGAGGACTCAGCCGAGAGCTGAGCCCACCCAGGGAGCTCCGGCTCCCACCCGGTGGGCCGCCCGGCGCACCGTTCGACCAGAACCACGGCCGACCCCGGCCGAAGCAAGTAGGAAGGACGCCAACCATGGCGAAGCTCAGCACCGACGAGCTGCTCGACGCGTTCAAGGACATGACCCTGCTCGAGCTCTCCGAGTTCGTGAAGAAGTTCGAGGAGACCTTCGAGGTCACCGCTGCCGCCCCCGTCGCGGTGGCCGCTGCCGCCCCGGGTGGCGGCGAGCCGGCCGCGGTCGAGGAGGAGAAGGACGAGTTCGACGTCATCCTCGAGGCCGCCGGTGACAAGAAGATCCAGGTCATCAAGGAGGTGCGCTCGCTCACCAGCCTCGGCCTGAAGGAGGCCAAGGACGTGGTGGACGGCGCCCCCAAGGCCGTCCTGGAGAAGGTCAACAAGGAGGCCGCCGACAAGGCCAAGGCCGCCCTCGAGGGCGCCGGCGCCACGGTCACCGTCAAGTGAGCCTGAACGGCTGACACAGCAGAAGGCCCCCGCCCACGTGGCGGGGGCCTTCTCTGTTGCGTGATGCAGAACGCGTAGGTACTGCAGGGTGCGTCGTATCTGACGCGTTCTGCATCACCCAAACCTGCCCTGGCCGGGTTATCCACAGGGGCTCTGCAGGATGCTCCTGGATCGGGCACCGTGTGCGCGTGGAACGGGTGCGGCGGGCGGTGGTGGCGGCGGAACTGGCACGGTTGCACGACGGCGTGGTGCATCGTCGTGATCTGCGGGCGGCGGGCATCGACCGGCACGACGTGCGTACCGAGGTGCGGGCTCGGCGATGGTCCGTGCTGGGCGTGCACACCGTGGCCGTGGGTGGGGTACCGGCCATGGGCCGGGCGCGACTGTGGTGGGCGGTGTGGGAGTCCGGCCCCGGTGCGGCGCTGGACGGGGCGGCGGCGTTGGTGGCGGCCGGGATGACGGGGTTCAGCCTCGACGTCATCGATGTCGTGGTGCCGAACCGGAATCGTGGTCGGGCGTTGCTGGGAGTGCGGGTGCGTTCCCGGCGCGAGGTCGGCCCGGTAATCGGTGCGGGTCTGGTCCGAACCCGTCCGGAGTGGGCGACGATCAGGGCGGCGCAGTGGGCGGCCTCCGAGAGAACCGCGGCCTTGTTGATCTGCCTGCCGGTGCAGCAGCGGATCGTGCTCCCGGATCGCTTGCTGCACGCCTGGGCGTCGGTGCGGCGCAGTCCTCGGCGGGTGTTCCTGAACCGGGTGCTGCGGGATGTGTGCGACGGTGCGCATTCATTGGGCGAACTGGATTTCTCGGCGATCTGCCGCCGCCACGCGGTGCCCGTGCCCACGAGGCAGGTGCTGCGGGAAGGTGGCAACGGGCGCTACTACCTGGACGCCTTCTGGGAGGGCAAGGACGTGGTGGTCGAGATCGACGGGAGTCAGCACGTGGCCGGTCTGAACCCGGTGGACGACGCGCTGCGGCAGAACGACCTGACACTCGGTTCGGCGCGGGTGTTGCGGATACCGCTGCTGGGCTTGAGGCTGGCGCCGGAGAAGTTCATGGCCCAGGTGAAACGGCTCCTCGAGGCGACGTAGGTGATGCACAACGCGTCAGATACGACGCACTCTGCAGTACCCACGCGGGCGCGCCCACCGAGATTTCATCTCGAGTTTGCGTGTACGGGTTGACGCGAAACCGACCCGGCCTCATGGTGGAACGCGAACGCCTGCCCCGGCCTCCCAAGGCTCCCGAAACGGAGACGAGGGGATCCGAGTGGACAGGCGTTGACATGCATGTCCAAGCGCGGTAGGCTGTCGCGTTGCGCCTCGCTGTGTGCCCCCGACAACCCGCCTCGACCAGCTTGATGATACTTGCCAGTACGAGTGCCGTGCTTGACACGGGTCCCTCAGCGTGCGCTCTAACCACACCGCAGGCACGTGGAAGGACCCCTCTTGGCAGACTCGCGCACCGCGTCAGCCGTCAGCCCCACCCGTCCGGGTGGAACCCGAATCTCTTTCGCCAAGATTCACGAACCACTTGAGGTTCCGCATCTCCTCGCGTTGCAGACGAACAGCTTCGACTGGCTGCTCGGCAACGAGCGCTGGCAGGAGCGTGTCGCCGACGCGCTCGACGCCGGCCGCAACGACGTGCCCACCACGTCCGGGCTGGAGGAGATCTTCGAGGAGATCTCACCGATCGAGGACTTCTCCGGCTCGATGTCGCTGTCGTTCCGCGACCACCACCTGGAGCCGCCCAAGTACTCCCTGGAGGAGTGCAAGGAGCGGGACATGACCTACGCCCAGCCGCTGTTCGTGACCGCCGAGTTCATGAACGCCAACACCGGCGAGATCAAGTCCCAGACGGTCTTCATGGGCGACTTCCCGATCATGACCGACCGGGGCACGTTCGTCATCAACGGCACCGAGCGGGTGGTCGTCTCCCAGCTGGTCCGTTCGCCTGGTGTGTACTTCGAGCGCACGCCCGACAAGACGTCGGACAAGGACATCTACACCGCCAAGGTGATCCCCGGCCGGGGCGCCTGGCTGGAGTTCGAGATCGACAAGCGCGACCAGGTCGGCGTCCGCATCGACCGTAAGCGCAAGCAGTCGGTCACCGTCCTGCTCAAGGCCATGGGCTGGACGGAGAGCCAGATCCGCGAGGAGTTCGGCGAGTTCGAGTCGATGCTGGCCACGCTGGAGAAGGACCACACCGCCGACCAGCGCGAGGCCCTGCTCGACATCTACCGCAAGCTGCGTCCGGGCGAGCCCCCGACGGAGGAGGGCGCGCAGAACCTGCTCGACAACCTCTACTTCAACCCCAAGCGCTACGACCTGGCCAAGGTCGGCCGCTACAAGGTCAACAAGAAGCTGGGGCTGGACGAGCCGCTGGACGCCGGCACGCTGTCGATCGACGACATCGTCGCCTGCCTGAAGTACCTGGTCAGCCTGCACGCGGGCAAGGACACGATCCCCGGCGTCCGCGACGGCGAGCCGGTCGACCTGCGCGTCGAGACCGACGACATCGACCACTTCGGCAACCGCCGCCTGCGCAACGTCGGCGAGCTGATCCAGAACCAGGTCCGCACCGGGCTCTCCCGGATGGAGCGGGTCGTCCGTGAGCGGATGACCACGCAGGACGTCGAGGCGATCACGCCGCAGACCCTGATCAACATCCGCCCGGTGGTGGCCTCGATCAAGGAGTTCTTCGGCACCTCGCAGCTGTCGCAGTTCATGGACCAGACCAACCCGCTGGCCGGTCTGACCCACAAGCGGCGGCTCTCCGCGCTCGGCCCGGGTGGTCTGTCCCGCGACCGCGCCGGCATGGAGGTCCGCGACGTCCACCACAGTCACTACGGCCGGATGTGCCCGATCGAGACCCCGGAAGGCCCGAACATCGGTCTGATCGGGTCGCTGTCCAGCTTCGGGCGGATCAACCCGTTCGGTTTCGTGGAGACGCCGTACCGCAAGGTCGTCGACGGCGTGGTCACCGACGAGGTGGCCTACCTGTCCGCCGACCAGGAGGACGACCACGTCATCGCCCAGGCGAACGCGCCCCTCACCGAGGAAAACCGGTTCGCCGAGGCCCGCGTGCTCGTGCGGGCCCGTGGCGGTGAGACCGAGTACGTCCCCGGCGACGAGGTCGACTACATGGACGTCTCGGCGCGCCAGATGGTCTCGGTCGCGACCGCGATGATCCCGTTCCTCGAGCACGACGACGTGAACCGGGCCCTGATGGGCTCGAACATGCAGCGTCAGGCCGTGCCGCTGGTGCGGGCCGAGCGTCCGCTGGTCGGCACCGGCATGGAGAAGCACGCCGCGGTCGACGCCGGTGACGTGATCGTGGCCGAGAAGGCCGGTGTGGTCACCGAGGTGAGCGCCGACCTGGTGACGGTGGCGCAGGACGACGGCACGTCCCGCAGCTACGGGCTGGCCAAGTTCAAGCGCTCCAACCAGGGCACGTCCTACAACCAGCGGGTGATCGTCGACGAGGGTCAGCGGCTGGAGGCCGGCGACGTGATCGCCGACGGTCCGTCCACCGACGAGGGCGAGCTCGCGCTCGGCAAGAACCTGCTGGTCGCGTTCATGTCCTGGGAGGGTCACAACTTCGAGGACGCGATCATCCTGTCCCAGCGACTGGTGCAGGACGACGTCCTCTCCTCGATCCACATCGAGGAGCACGAGGTCGACGCCCGCGACACCAAGCTGGGCGCCGAGGAGATCACTCGGGACATCCCGAACGTCTCCGAGGAGGTGCTGGCGGATCTCGACGAGCGCGGCATCATCCGGATCGGCGCCGAGGTCACCACCGGCGACATCCTGGTCGGCAAGGTCACCCCCAAGGGTGAGACCGAGCTGACCCCGGAGGAGCGCCTGCTGCGCGCGATCTTCGGTGAGAAGGCGCGCGAGGTGCGCGACACCTCGCTGAAGGTGCCGCACGGCGAGAACGGCACCGTCATCGGCGTCAAGGTGTTCGACCGCGAGGACGGCGACGAGCTGCCCCCGGGCGTCAACCAGCTGGTGCGGGTCTACGTGGCCCAGAAGCGCAAGATCACCGACGGCGACAAGCTCGCCGGCCGGCACGGGAACAAGGGTGTGATCTCCAAGATCCTGCCGATCGAGGACATGCCCTTCCTCGAGGACGGCACGCCGGTCGACATCATCCTCAACCCGCACGGTGTTCCGCGACGGATGAACATCGGCCAGGTGCTCGAGACGCACCTCGGCTGGGCCGCCTCGCGGGGCTGGAAGGTCGAGGGCGCTCCGGAGTGGGCGAGCCACTTCGGCGAGGACAAGTTCGACGTGCTGCCGGGTACCCCGGTCGCGTCGCCGGTCTTCGACGGTGCCCACGAGGACGAGATCACCGGTCTGCTCGAGTCCACCCTGCCCACCCGCGACGGGGTGCGCCTGGTCGGCTCGGACGGCAAGGCCCGGCTCTTCGACGGCCGCTCCGGCGAGCCGTTCCCGGAGCCGGTCAGCGTCGGCTACATGTACATCCTCAAGCTGCACCACCTCGTGGATGACAAGATCCACGCCCGGTCCACCGGCCCGTACTCGATGATCACCCAGCAGCCGCTGGGCGGTAAGGCGCAGTTCGGTGGCCAGCGGTTCGGCGAGATGGAGGTGTGGGCGCTGGAGGCGTACGGCGCCGCCTACGCCCTGCAGGAGCTGCTGACGATCAAGTCGGACGACGTCCCCGGCCGGGTGAAGGTCTACGAGGCGATCGTCAAGGGCGAGAACATCCCCGAGCCGGGCATCCCGGAATCGTTCAAGGTGTTGATCAAGGAGATGCAGTCCCTCTGCCTGAACGTAGAGGTGCTCTCGGCCGACGGCACGATGATCGAGATGAAGGACTCCGACGACGACGTGTTCCGCGCCGCCGAGGAGCTCGGCATCGACCTGTCCCGCCGGGAGCCGAGTTCGGTCGAAGAAGTCTGACCGCGTCGCCGGGCGGGAGGTCCGTCCCCCCGCCCGGCCTGATAACCCACACCACTCAGACTCGAAAAGCCAACAGTTCCAAGCGCTGACGACTTGGGAAAGAAGGAATCAACTTTGTTGGACGTCAACTTCTTCGACGAACTGCGGATCGGCCTGGCTTCCGTGGAGAACATCCGCGCGTGGAGCCACGGCGAGGTGAAGAAGCCGGAGACCATCAACTACCGGACGCTGAAGCCGGAGAAGGACGGTCTCTTCTGCGAGAAGATCTTCGGCCCCACTCGCGACTGGGAGTGCTACTGCGGTAAGTACAAGCGCGTCCGGTTCAAGGGCATCATCTGCGAGCGGTGCGGCGTCGAGGTGACCCGTGCCAAGGTGCGCCGGGAGCGGATGGGCCACATCGAGCTGGCCGCCCCGGTCACCCACATCTGGTACTTCAAGGGTGTGCCGTCGCGGCTGGGCTACCTGCTCGACCTGGCCCCGAAGGACCTGGAGAAGGTCATCTACTTCGCGGCCTACATGATCACCTGGGTGGACGAGGAGGCACGCCACCGCGACCTGCCCTCCCTGCAGGCGCAGATGGAGGTCGAGAAGAAGGCGGTCGGCGACAAGCGGGACGCCGACATCGACAGCCGGGCCAAGAAGCTCGAGTCCGACATGGCCGAGCTGGAGGCCGAAGGCGCCAAGGCCGACGTCAAGCGCCGGCTGCGCGAGTCCGCGGACCGCGAGATGAACGCGATCCGCCGGCGCGCCGATGCCGAGATCGACCGTCTCGCCCAGGTCTGGGACCGCTTCGTCAAGCTCAAGGTCTCCGACCTCGAGGGCGACGAGATGCTCTACCGCCAGCTGCGGGAGCGCTACGGGCTGTACTTCGAGGGTTCGATGGGCGCCCAGGCGATCCAGAAGCGGCTGCAGAGCTTTGACCTGCAGGCCGAGGCGGAGGCGCTGCGCGAGGTGATCGCGACCGGCAAGGGCCAGCGCAAGACCCGCGCGCTGAAGCGGCTCAAGGTCGTGTCCGCCTTCCTGTCCACCTCGAACTCACCCGAGTCGATGGTGCTGGACGCCGTCCCGGTCATCCCGCCGGACCTTCGTCCGATGGTGCAGCTGGACGGTGGCCGGTTCGCCACGTCCGACCT
>JBDIAG010000047.1:0-12541 GCA_039812305.1 Actinomycetales bacterium
CGTCGTCTCCCTTTACCTGGCCTGCTCCGCCCCGCAGGCCACGCCCCTGAGGTGTCCATTGTCTCGCACACCTCTGGCGACCCGCGGGTCATTGCCGAATCTTCGGACGTCAGGCCGACCAGCCGGGCCAGACCGCCTCAGCGCGGGAACGGACCACCCTTCGGCAGCTCCAGATCGCTCTTGGCAAGCTCTTCGACGTTGACGTCCTTGAACGTCACCACCCGTACCGACTTCACGAAGCGGGCCGGGCGGTAAACGTCCCATACCCATGCATCGGTAAGAGTGATCTCGAAGTACACCTCTGAATCTGCTCCACGTGGCACAACTTCGACACTGTTGGCCAGGTAGAAGCGGCGCTCGGTCTCGACGACGTAGCTGAAGAGGCCCACCACGTCCCGGTACTCCCGGTAGAGGGCCAGCTCCATCTCGGTCTCGTAGTTGTCGAGGTCTTCCGCGCTCATTCGGATCCGAACTCCTCCTCGCCGATCGGGACATCACCCGCACTACCGACCATCATGCCCGGAAGACGCCAACTCCGCCGATGCAACTCGGTCGGCCCGTGCGCCGTCAATGCCGCCAAGTGCTCCGGTGCGCTGTAACCCTTGTTGTCGGCCCATCCAAAGACCGCCAGATCCGGCCGGCTCGCGACCAGTTCGACCATCATCCGATCGCGGGTGGTCTTCGCCAGCACGGAGGCCGCGGCCACGGCCGTGCATCGGATGTCGGCCTTGATCATCGTCTGCACCCGCGGCAGCGGACCGGGGAGTTCGGGCAGCGGAGCCTCCGCCCGACCGGTCACGTCGGCCAGATCGAGCAGAGCGGGTTGCGGCGGGGTCAGCCAGTCATGATTCCCGTCCAGCACCACGATGTCGGGCAGTTCGGGCAGCTGGACGAGCGCGCGGGTGCCCGCGAGCCGGAGCGCCGCGATGATGCCGTAGTCGTCCACCTCGGCCGGGGACGCATGCCCGATGGCCCAGGCCGGCGCCCAGCGGCGTACCCGCGGCAGCAACTGCTGGCGCGCGGCCGGGGCCAGCAGCTTGGAGTCGCGCAGGCCGACCGGGCCGGACCTCGTGGTCTCGTCCACCACGACCACACCGACGGTGACCGGGCCGGCGAGCGCTCCGCGACCCACCTCGTCCATGCCGGCGACCAGCCGATGGCCGGCCCGCAGCAGCGTCCTCTCGATGCGGAGGCTCGGCTTGCGGGATGCCGGCATGCTCGACGTGCGGGCTCGAGGCTTGCCCGCGGTCTTCAGGGACTGGCTGGACGACACCGTGCGCACTCAGGGACTCGAGACGCGGTCGAAGACCTCGGGGTGGTTCGACAACGTCGTGATCCGGTCGAAGGGCCAGAACAACACCACGGCCCGGCCGACGATGTAGTTCTCCTTCAGGGCCCCGTGGTTCATGGTCTGGTGGTACCGCGAATCGAGACTCGAGTCGCGGTTGTCGCCCATCACCCAGACGCTGTCCTTGGGCACCACGACATCGAAGGGCACCGACCCGCAGGGGCTCGCGCCCGGGGCAAGGTAGTTCTCGCGCAGTTCGGTGCCGTTGACGACGATCGGGGCCTCCCCGCCGGCGCACGTCACGTGATCGCCCGGCAGACCGATGACCCGCTTGATCAGATGCTCGCCCGAGTCCTGCGGCAGGATGCCGACGAAGGTCAGCACGTCCACCGCGGTCTGCCCGAACGCCGACCGCACCGGCTGCTGCACCGGCCCCAGCCAGCCGCCCGGGTCGCGGAAGACGACGATGTCGCCGCGTTCGAGCGGAAGGGGACCGGGTTCGAGCAGGCTGACGAGCACCCGATCGTTGATCATCAGGGTGTCTTCCATCGACTCGGACGGAATGTAGAACGCCTGCGCCAGGAACGTCTTGATCAGCAGGCTGAGCACCATGGCGGTGACCAGGACGATCACCGTCTCCCGGACGAAGGTCCAGGCCCGGCGCAACGGCTTGCGACGCCGGGGCACGAGGACGACCTCCGGGGACGAGACCACCTCGGACGGGACGGTCTTGGGGGCGTCCTCGCGGCCGTCGTCGGCTCCGCTCGCCAGCGGAACGTCCCTGGAGTCACTCACGCGATCGAGCCTCTCATGAACGCTCCCGCGGGCAGCAGGGACATGTCTCGGTGGTGATCAACCGCCACAGAACCTGCACAGACCCCGAGAGGAGTCAGCCGCGCTTCTCCTTGATCTTGGCGGCCTTGCCGCGCAGGTTGCGCAGGTAGTAGAGCTTCGCCCGGCGGACGTCACCGCGGGTGACGACCTCGATCTTCTCGATGATCGGGGAGTGCAGCGGGAAGGTGCGCTCGACACCGACCTGCAGGCTGACCTTGCGGACCGAGAAGGTCTCGCGGATTCCGCCGCCCTGGCGGCGGATCACGACGCCCTGGAAGACCTGGACACGGGACCGGTTGCCTTCGACGACCTTCACGTGCACCTTGACCGTGTCACCCGGCCGGAAGTCCGGGATGTCGGAACGCAGGGAGGCGGCGTCGAGCGAATCGAGCTTGTGCATGATCTTCCTTCCGCGGGTGCCACAGGTCACTCGCGCACCTGAGGGACCCCAACGGGGCCGATGGTCACGACGGGCTGTGCCGAGAGTTCACGACGCTCCCCCTGTGGCAGGGGTCGTACCCGGCGACAGGCACAGCCATCAAGTCTGCCACAGTGGCGGCGCCGGGATGAAATCCCCTACTCGGCGATGTCCAGGACCGGCGTCGGCCGGCGGAAGCCGTGGGTGCGGATCGCCAGATAGACGAAGCCGATCGCCAGCCAGGACAACCCGATGACGAGGGTGAGCCCAGACAAGGACGTCCACAGCCACAGCGTGAGCGCGAGCCCGATCAGGGGCAGGACGGCCGTGCTGATCACCGTCAATCCCGATCGCTGCCGCAGGTCGATGTAGTAGTGCTTGAAGACGGCCAGGTTGACGGCGGAGAAGGCGATCAGCGCACCGAAGCTGATCATCGAGGCCAGCAGGTCCAGGCTGATGACGAGGGCGATCAGCGAGAACGCCGACACAACCAGCACGGCGTAGACCGGCGTGCCGAACCTGGGCGAGATGTGTCCGAAGATCTTCCGGGGCAGCACCCCGTCCCGGCCCATCGCGAAGAGGATGCGCGCGACGGAGGCCTGCGACGTGAGAGCCGACCCGACGCAGCCGGCCACGTAGGCGGCGGTGAAGAAGACGGTGAGGAACTGGCCGCCGACGGTTGCCATCACGTCCAGCGAGGCCGAGTCGACATCGCTGAACTCGTTGGACGGAAAGGCCAGTTGGGCGACGTAGGAGAGGCCGAAGAAGATGATGCCGGCACCGACCGTGGTGAGCATGATCGCTCGCGGGACGTCCTTCAACGGGTTCCGCGCCTCTTCGGACAGCGTCGAGACGGAGTCGAAACCGAGGAAGGACAGACACAGGATCGCGGAGCCGGCGAGCACCGGGCCGAAGCCCTCCACCGTGCCGTCGCCGGCCAACGGAGCGAGCAGGTCGACGTCACCGGCGCCGGAGACCGAGGCCACCGACAAGGCCACGAAGACGCCGATGAAGATGACCTGCATCGCGATGATCACGACGTTCGCCCGGGCGACCGAGACGATGCCGACGACATTGAGGACGGTGACCAGCAGGATCGACACGAGAATGAACACCCACTGCGGCACCGCCGGAATCGCCTCGCCGAGATAGATCCCGATCACGAGGTAGTTGATCATCGGCAGGAACAGGTAATCCAGCAGGAGCGACCAGCCGGAGAGGAATCCGATCGGCGCACCGAAGGACTTCTGGGTATAGACGTACGCGGAGCCCGCGACCGGGTAGGCGACTGCCATCCGGGCGTACGACCGAGCCGTGAACACCATCGCCAGCAGGGTGATCAGGTACGCGGTGGGAACTCTGCCGCCGGTCACCTGCGTGACGATCCCGTAGGTGGTGAAAACGGTCAGCGGGACCATGTAGACCAAGCCGAACAACACCAGGGACGGGACCCCCAGCACCCGCTTCAAATGGCCTTCGTGGACCTGAGTCTTTTCGTGGAGTGCTGACATGGCCGATCCGTCCCTTCAGGCCGGGAGCGGAGACAACTCCGCCAGGTGATGACCCTGCCTGGCCGGCTCGCACAACGATGTCGTCCCGACCTCTTGCGCAGGTGGCGACACTGTAGTCCCACCCACGGACAACACCTCCAGCACGCGACGATCACGATCTGTTCACACATGAGTCGGGCTGGATCCGTGATCCCTGCTGGCGACACCTGCGCATGATGCTGCGGATGAACCTGCGACTGGGCGTGTGATCGCACGCCCGGTCGCAGGTTCATCCGCCGGATCATCTGCCTCGGTAGTACTGTCGCGAAATGGGGCAACGCTCTCTACTTCCCGGCACCGCCATCGTGCTTATCAGTATGAGCATGTGCGGCGCGTCGGCGTGTTCGCACAGTGAGCCACCCGAACAGCCGGATATCGCGAACTTCATCGGATCGAGCGTTCAATCCGTAATCTCGAATAACAACGGGAGTGTCGCCTGGCGAGATGTGAGCGACAGTGTCCTCGGGACGCCGCCGGCGTCTGACCTAAGTCCAGACGACGCCGTCGTGATCGCGGGCTGCTATGCGGTGGAGGGCGAAGCAAGCACCCAGGTCAACCTTGCCGCACTTCCAACCGACTCCGTTACCCCCGAAATAGAGGCAACAGCAAGGAAAGGAGGGTACCGGAGCCTTCTCCCGGATTGTAAGAACGCCTAAGGCAACCACGGTGATTGCTATGAAGGCCGGGATCGCGTGGGTGCCGGCCGGGCGTCGCCGTGTCTCAGCCCGTCCGGCCACGCACGTACGTGGCGCGCACTGCGACGCCGGGCAATTCCAGCGGATCCACCAGCCGCGGATCGCGTTCCAGCCAGACCAGGTCGGCGCTGGCGCCGGGGGTGATCGTCCCCCAGCGACCGTCGGCGAAGGCCTGGTGCGCCGTGCCAGCCGTGTACGCGGAGAGGGCCCGCTCGATCGGGACGATCTCGTGCGGGGTCCAGCCGCCGGGCGGGTCGCCGTCCACGGTGCGACGCGAGACCGCGACGGAGATTCCGTCCAGTGGAGCCCCGGAGGACACCGGCCAATCCGAGCCGAGGGCCAACCCGGCGCCGGAGTCGAGCAGCGTCCGCATCCGGTACTGGCGGTCCGAGCGCTCCGGTCCCAGTCGCGGAACGGTGAGAACGGTCATCAGCGGATCCAGTTGCGCCCACAGCGGCTGCATGCACGGGATGACACCGAGTTCGGCGAAGCGCGCCAGATCCGCGTCGTCGACCAGCTGCGCGTGTGCGATGACCGGACGCCGGTCGCGCGGCGGGTTGGTGGCGACGACGTGGGCGATGGCGTCCAGCGCCTGCCGCACCGCGGCATCGCCGATCGCGTGAATGTGGATCTGCAGGCCGAGATCGTCGACCTGGCGAGCGGCCCGAGCCAGGCTGTCGCCCTCCCAGACCTGCATCCCGTGGTTGTGCAGACCCGAGCAGTACGGCTCGAGCAGGGCGCCGGTCGCGCTCTCCACCACGCCGTCGGCGAAGAACTTGACCGTGTTCGCGGTGAGCATCGGCGAGTCGGCCTCGACGACCCGTCGCCGGGCCTGCGCGTAGGCGGTCACCTGCGTGTCGAAGTACCGCGGGTCGGCGTAGAGAGCCAGGTTGAAGCGGATCCGGAGTGCGTCCTGGCGAGCGGCTTCGACGTAGACGTCGATGTCCTCGGGGTTGACCCAGGCGTCCTGCACCCAGGTGACGCCGTGCGCCAGGTAGTAGTCGGCCGCGGTGCCCAGGGCGTCGTCGCCGACCTGCAGCGGACGCGGGGGGATCCTGCCCAGGACCAGATCGACCGCACCCCACTCGCGCAGCGTTCCCAGCACCGATCCGTCCGGACGACGTGGGATCTCGCCGAGCACCGGGTCGGGCGTGTCGTTCCGGATCCCGCAGAGCTCCAACGCCTTCGAGTTGCACCAGACCGTGTGATAGTCCCAGGCGCGCAATGCCACCGGACGGTCGGGCACGGCCGCGTCGAGCAGGCGGGCGTCGAAGAGGCCGTCCGGTTGCAGGCTGGAATCGTAGGAGGCACCGGTGATCCAGTCGAGGTCCGGGTGCCGCTCGGCGTAGGCCCGGACCGCCTCGACGATCTCCTCGACGGTGCGGCAGGGCCGCACCTGGGGGCCGACCGCCTCCAGCCCGCCCAGCAGCGGGTGAGCGTGCCCGTCACCGAAGGACGGCATGAGGAAGCCGCCGTCGAGGTCGACCCTCTCGACCTCACCGAGGCTGGCGGCCAGCTGCCCGGCCGCATCCCCGAGAGCCTGGATCGCGCCGTCGACCACCAGGAGCGCGTCGTGGGTCTCGCCGGTTCCGGTCCAGATCGTTCCGCCGGTGAAGTACAGGGCTGCCATGGGCACAAGGTAGACGCTGGCACCGGCTCAGCGGGCGCTGCCGCCGGCTCGCGGGTTCGCGATCCTCACCTGCATGGACGCCCGGCTCGACCCCGCCAAGTACGCAGGTCTGAGCGAAGGCGACGCCCACGTGATCCGCAACGCGGGAGGACGGGCCAGCGACGATGCGATCCGCTCGCTGGTCATCTCCTACAAGCTGCTGGGCACCCGCGAATGGTTCGTCGTGCACCACACCAACTGCGGCATGGAGTTCTTCACCGACACCGTGATGCGCGACCTGCTGTCGAGCAGCCTGGAGACCGCCGAACTCGGCCCGGACGGATTCAGTGACCTCGGCGCCGATCCCGGCTCCACCGAGGGCAACTACATCGACTGGCTCACGATCACCGACAACCCCACGAGCGTGGTCGAGGACGTCACCCGGATCCGCAACCACCCGCTCGTACCCGGGCGGATCCCGATCTGCGGCTACCTCTACGACGTGACCACCGGTCGCCTGATCGAGGTCCCCGCGGCAACGGCAGCAGGTCGCGCTGGATGAACGCCAGAGCGGCAATGTACCGTCACGCCGGCCTCGAGCCGGGTGGCCCACTCATCTGGGTGTCCTGCTTGGCTTATCCGGTGTCGAGGGTGAGTTGGTGGGCGGTCTGTCGGGTGGCCAGGTGGTCGGTGGCGTAGGTGTTGCGGATCCACAACGTGCCGTCGTGCCCGTATGGGGCGAGGTGTTCGGGCGGGCTGAAGCAGGGTATGCCCTTGCGCATGACCATGGTCCACGCGTCGGGATGACCCAGAGGTTTCGAATGTACAAGTCGATGGTGGGGCCCGCACAAGAGCGCGAGGTTGTCGAGTTCGGTGGGGCCGCCGTGCCTGTGCCAGGTGACGTGGTGGACCTGGCACATGGCCGGCGGGCGGGTGCACCCGGGGAACGTGCAACAGCGATCTCGGGCGACCACGGCGGCGATGAGCCGTTCGCCGGCGATGCGGCCGATGCTGGTGAAGGAGATCAACCGGCCACGGCCGTCGAAGCGGGCCAGGTCGAGGACGGCGTCACAGGAGGCCAGGTCGGATAGGTGCGGGGCCAGCGGGTCGAGTTGCTGGCTGGTGGCGGTGAACCCGGCCCATCGACCACCGTGAGGCGGCTGGCCGGGCGGCCTGGGCTTGGCAAGCTGGTCCGAGGGTCTCGGGGGTCTGGCTGGGTCATCGATGTCGGTGGTGGCGCCGTCGTCGGCGTGCTGGCGATCTAGGTCGGTGCCGTCGTCGCGCAGACCGACAGAACCGGCGCGGTCGGCGCCCGCGTTGTCGGGGCTACTGCCGCTGGGGCCGCTGGTGTCGGGGCGGTCGGTCTCGTTCAGGTGCAGGACCAGGCGCGGCACGGTCTGGGAGGGACGCTGGTTGAGTTGCCCGCCGTGGCCGGTGGTGGCCGGTTGGCCGGTCTCGGGATCACGGACCAACGCCAGGTGCTCACCGGCCAGGGCGATCAGTTCGGAGAAGGCATCGGCGCGGCGCTGGCCCATCGAGCGGGCATCCAGAACCTCGGCCTGCCGATCACCAGTCCCGTTCCCGTTTCCCTTCCCGTTCCCGTTCGCGGTGGCGGTGTCGGTGTGGGCCTGGTCGTCGGTGGCCGATCCGGCCTGACCAGCGACGCTCCCGCTGCCCTCGTCATCGCCGGTGCCCGAATTATCCGGGAAGGTGTCGTCGGCCCATAGCTCGTCGTCGACGGCGTGCGCGTGACCGCTGCCGGTCGTCGTGTCGCCGGTCGTCTCGCTCGGGTGGGGGTTGTCGCCGTCGAGGAGGATGTCGAGCAGGGTCTGCAGGTAGCGTCCGGTCAGCTCATCGACCTGCCCGGCGATGTGTGTCACCCCACCGGAGTGCGCCAACGACAGATACCGGCCACGGTCCGGATCCCGCTCAGCCTTCTCCACCCCGAGCACGGCGAGCAGGTGCTCGGCCAGGGCCCGGGTGGCCTGCGGGTGGTAGCGGCGGGCGTGCCCGGTCAACAACTCGTCCAGCACCGGCCCGTGCTCACGCACCACCTTGGCGGGCAGCTGCCGCAGACACAGCCGGGCCACATCCACATGCTCCAGCGTCACGTCGCCGGCGGCGAGCGCCGCTCCCAGACCGGCCAGGCGACCCTCGTCGGGGTCGATCAGTTCCGCGTCGCCGATCAGCTGCCCGGCCCGGGCGGGCGTGTAGTGACAGAGATCCTCCAGCACGCGCCGGGTCGGCGCGGTGCGGGCGGCCCGGCTACGGGCGGTGGGGGCGCGGGAGACGTGAGCGCGGATCAGGCCCAGCCGCAGCGCGTCGACCTGGCGGCCCAGTGCCTCGGCGACCAGCAGGCAGTCCACCACCTGGCCCTCCCCGAGCGCCCAGACCCGCTCCAGACCGGCGACGGCCGCGGCCACTCCCGCCCGCGCGGCCGCCAGCCCCGCGGGCAGTCCGACCGGATCAGCCACCGGGCGAACCACCGCAGGACCGACCTGACCAGGCGAGTCCGCCATCAGATCAGCTCCGGACACGTCCTGCCCCGGCGCAGACCCTTCGATCACCCCGGAGATCGCCAGCCCGAACCGGGCAGAGACTACCTCGGCAGGGTCCGCCGGGGCACCGCGATGATCCGCCGCCTGCTCGGCCACGTCTGCTGGATCAGTCATCGGGCAAGCAGAGCCAGCCCGGCTCGGCGAGGTGGCGGGCGCTGCGGATGCCTGGCTCAGATTCCGGGTAACGCCGGGAATCACCCACCCGAGCTCGCCCGTTCCGGGCGTGGCGCCAGGCTGCCGCCAGGCGCCCGAGTCGCGACCGTAGTCGGCGTCAACGCCCGGGTCGGCCACACCAGCCCACCCGGCCGCAACCGACTCATCCGAGCCGGTCCGACACCGTCCTTTGTCCATGCCTAGAACATACAAGCGACCACTGACAATCCACCGGCCCAACGACCCGACCCCGTGTCCCATGGTCGTGAATCACCGCGGCGCCGGAGACTGCGGCAGGGAATTCCCGACCCGGCCGACAGTGACGACATACGGGATCACCATCGGAGCGCTGCTGGCCGTCGTCGGCCTGGTTCCGAACACCGCACGGCAGCGACTCGCTCGCCGTACTCAGCTGGGCGGCGCCCCATCACGATCGCCGGCGTCGCGACAGTCAGCGCCGGTGCCACCAACCCGCAAGACGGGAACGGTGAAATCGGCCACGTTCCCAGCCTCTTCCCAGACTTCCAAGTCATGCTGATCCCATGTCCGACGTGGTCGTTGGTGGTGTCCTTGTCCTCTTCGGGTTGGCGCTGACCTTCCGTGGCGCGACCCTCATGCGACTGTTGATCACGGTCTGGGGTGGCCTCCTCGGTCTCAGCCTCGGCGCCGGGCTGGTCGCCTCGGTGAACGGAGAGCCGTTGCTGTCGTCGCCGGCCGGGTGGCTCGTCGGCGGGATCGCCGCGATCGCCTTCGCGGCGCTGGCCTACGCGTTCTACGTGGTCGGCGTCCTGCTGGCGCTCGGGTCGTTCGGGTTCGCGTTCGGCGACGCCGCCGCGGACATGCTCGGAATCGGCCAGGGCTGGGCGACGTTCGCGATCGCGGTGACCGCGGGTCTGCTGGTGGCCATCGTCGGGCTCGCGCTCAACCTGCCGCGGCTGTTGCTGGTGGCCCTCAGCGCGATCGGCGGTGCGGCGGTGACCATCGCCGGCGCGATGGTGCTCACCGGGGCTGCCACGGTGATCGGGACGGGTGCCGGCCCGGCGGGCTGGTCGGTGTCCGAGCCGGTGAGCCTCGGCTGGTCGCTGGGCTGCCTGGCACTCGCCGGTGCGGGGCTGATCAGTCAGCTGCATTCCGGTGGCGACCGTCCGAGGCGCCGCCGGTGGTCGGGCTATGGGGCTCGCATGACGCCGGCCGGCGTCCGCTGATCCGACCTACCTCGTCGCCCGGCGCCCGAGCAGGACGGCCCCGGGCGGGGCGTCGCCGCGCAGGGGTCGGTATCCGGCCTTGCGATACATCCGCAGGTTGTCGGTGCTGTTGGCGCCGGTGAACAGGACGAACCGGGCGACAGTGGGGGGTGCGAGCCGCTCGACGGCCCGCAGCAGCCAGCGGCCGAGACCGAGGCCCTGCAGATCGGGGGCGACCATGAGACGGCCGATGTCCCAGACATCCCCCTCGATCAGTCGGCCCCGGCCGGAGCCGATCAGCCGACCCTCTTTGCGGACGACGATGGTCGCCCACTCGGCCAGCCCGGTCCGCACGTCGTCGAGAGACTCGGTGAGGGCGGGAATCTCCACGCCCGGGTTGGCCAGCGACTCCGCCACCCAGCAGGCCCGCTGCAGGGTGAGGATCTCCCCCGCGTCGCCGGGGACGGCCGGCCGGACCTGACAGCCCCGCAGCCCATCGGCCGACTCGGCCAGGTCCTCGGCGGTCAGCGCCGACGATGCGGCGAGCAGATCCGGGCGACGCTGAGCCGTCCGGATCAGTCTCTGTTCGTGCCGCCAGCCGGCGATCGCCGCGTGGTCGCCGGAGAGGAGCACGGGCGGGACGTCCCGGCCCCGCCAACTGGCCGGCTTCGTGTACAGCGGATACTCGAGCAGTCCGCCGGTGTGCGACTCCTCCACCAGGCTGTCGGGGTTGCCGAGCACTCCCGGGATCAACCGGACGATCGCCTCGAGCATGACCAGGACGGCGACCTCTCCCCCGTAGAGGACGTAGTCGCCGATGCTGACCGGGGTCACCCGCATCCGCTCGGACGCCCAGTCGAAGACCCGCTCGTCGATGCCCTCGTACCGTCCGCAGGCGAAGATCAGCCGGGGCTCCGCGGCGAGCTCCTGGGCGAGCTCCTGGTCGAACACCTGGCCCGACGGAGCCGGGACGATCAGCCGCGGCACCTCGCCGTCGGCCAGCAACCGCTCCACCGTCGACGCCCACGGCTCGGGGGTCATCACCATGCCGGCCCCACCACCGAACGGGGTGTCGTCGACCGTGCGATGCCGGTCGGTGGTGACGTCCCGCAGGTCGTGCACCCGCAGGTCGAGCACACCGGAACGCCGAGCCTTGCCCATCAGGGACAGCGACATCGGCGCGAGATAGTCGGGAAAGATCGTGACGACGTCAGCGCGAATGGCTCAGGCCTCCAGATCGTCCAGCAGCCCGCCGGGCGGGTCGAGGACGACGAATCCGCCGGCGACGTCCACGGTCGGGACGATGGCGGTGACGAACGGAACCAGCGCCTCGCGGCGGCCGGCACGGACGACGAGAAGGTCCTGGGCGGCTCCGTGGTCGAGCCGGGCGATCGTGCCCACCACGGCACCGTCCGCTAGCCGTACCTGCAGCCCGACCAGCTGGTGATCGAACCAGGTGTCGTCCTCGTCGGTCTGCTCCTCGGCGGACACCTGGGCGTGCAGCACAGTGCCGGTCAGCGCCTGGGCGGCCTCGCGATCGGTGACGTCGGCGAAGCAGATCAGGAGTCGATCGCCGTGCCACCGGACGGCGTCGACGCTCACCCGGCGCTCACCCGCGGTGAACACGGCGCCGGAGAAGAAGCGGCGGGCGGGCTCGTCCGTCAACGGATGCACGCTCACTTCACCGCGTACTCCGTGCGGACGGCCCACCCGCCCGACAACGACGTCAACCACTGGTTCGGGTCTCCGGAGGCAGGCTCAGCGCCGGTCGACGTCCACCACGTCGACCCGCACCGGGCCGTTGGTGGAGACCGAACCGAGCACCGTCCGCAGCGCCTTGGCGGTGCGGCCCTGGCGACCGATCACCCGCCCGAGATCCTCCGGGTGCACCCGCACCTCGAGCAGCGCGCCGCGCCGCAGGTTCTTCTGGGTGACGACCACGTCGTCCGGGTGGTCGACGATGCCGCGAACCAGGTGCTCCAGCGCGTCGGCCAGCACGTCAGCCCTCTGAATCGGACGTGGCCTCGGCCGGCTCCTCGGCCTTCTTCTTGGCCGTGGTCGCCGGAGCCAGCGACGGACCACCCTCTTCGCGGACGGCAGCCTCGAACAGCGCCTTCTTGTCCGCCTTGGCCTCGGCGGTCTTCAGCGTGCCCTCGGCACCCGGCAGGCCCTTGAACTTCTGCCAGTCGCCGGTGACCTTGAGCAGCGCGAGCACCTGCTCGGACGGCTGCGCACCGACACCGAGCCAGTAC
>JBDIAG010000048.1:0-12427 GCA_039812305.1 Actinomycetales bacterium
TGTGCGCGCGTTGACCAGGTATGTGTCGAGCAGCCGGCGATCGCTGGCTGTTCGGCCGACAACCGGTCAACGCGCGAACACCTGGTCAAGCGAGCAGCCGCTCGCGCCGCCCGAACGCGACATGGCCGGAACGCGACGTGGCCGGAACGCGACATGGCCGGAACGCGACGGTTCCGGGACACGACCGGGCCGAGACACGACCGGGCTGAGACACGACCGGGCCGAGACACGATCGGGCTGAGACACGACCGGGCCGAGACACGATCGGGCTGAGACACGACCGGGCCGGGACGCGGCGAGGTTGGAACGCGGCAGGTGGGAACGCGCCGGGGCCGGGACGCGGCGGGGCCGGCCCCGGTGGACACCTCGCCACACGGGTCACGACAGCACGCCCTCCCCGCCGACCACAGAAGCGGCACCGCCGACCACGCCAGCGACAACGCGAGCCGCGCCAGCGACGGCGCCGGCCACGCCACCGACCGCGCCGGCCGCACCAGTGGCACCAGCGGTCACACCAGCGAGACCGCCGGTCCCATCAGCACCGTCCTTCTTCACCGTCATTTCGCCATACGTCAACCCAGACACGACTTCCCGTCGAGGGGCACAAGTTGGGTTCTGCTCACTCGTCCACGGCAAGATGGGGGTCGTGGCTCGACAGAGGTTTATGACTCCGCTTCGTTGGTCCGATATGGATGCCTATGGGCACGTGAACAACGTGCAGTTCCTCCGGTTGTTGGAGGATGCCCGCGTGGTGGCGTTCCATGGGCATGATTCCGACGACGGTGGTGACCTGCTGGCCACCGGGTTGCTGGTCGCCCGGCACGAGATCGACTACCTCAGGCCGCTGCACTACCGTCCGACGCCGGTGGCGATCGACCTCTGGATCAGCCAGGTCGACGGCGCCTCGTTCGAGATGTGTTACGAGGTGCTGGATGACGAGGGCGAGTACGCCGACCATCCGGTGATCTACGCGCGCGCCGAGTCGACCATGGTGGCCTACGACCTGGAGACCAGCCGGCCCCGCCGCATCGGCGCCGCAGACCGGGCGCGATTCGAGAGCTGGTACGACGAGCCGGTCCAGTTGCGCAGCCGGGCAAAGGCCGCACGAGCCGCCCGGGCCACGCCGAGGTCGGGCCAGCTGGCCGAGGCGGCCCGATGACGGCCTGGGAGCTCGCCGACGAGGCGACCGTGCAGGATCTCTCCACCTACCTGATGCGTGCTGCCCGCCTCGACACCGGCGGCAACTGCCGGATCAGCGGGGTGGGCACGATCGCCACCGTCTATGTCTGCGCCATGTTCGGCGGCGGTGGGCCGACCGTCCTGGGGCTGCGGACGATCCCGCTGGCGGAGCCGAGCGACGTGGATGCGGTCGTGCCGATCGCCGCCCTGACCGATCGGCTGGCCAGGTCGGCGAACGGCACGTCGCTGCCGGTGCCGCCGCAGCAGGTGCCGGCGGCCTGGGCGGGCGTCCTGCCGCCGCGGGTCGGCTGGGTACCCGACGATCCCGTGGACGTCGACCTGCTGGCGCGCACGGCCAGCGACGGCATCACCGAGATCACGCTCGGCGCCGGCGTGGGGTCGGGGTCGGCCGCCGTCTCCGCGCTGCGGCTCGCGGTGTGGTCGCGGGCGCTGCCGGGGCGGGCCGACCTGCCGGCGGGCATCGCGTTCGCCGCGCACGCTCTCGGCTTCCTCACCGGATCGACGATGACGGTGCATCGAGCGGGCCCGTGGACGAGAGTGTCCAGCCGCGTCGGCCACGTCATCGCCCGGCACGGCAATCTGTTGTAGTTCTCAGGGTGCGACGGGACATGAACGCTGCGGTGTCGGTTTCCGGGCGGGATGGCTGACACGGCGGAGGTCCGCGGGCCCTCAGTCTGTTGCACTTCTCACGGGGCGGACGAACCTCCAGCTCGCTCCCAGCCCGCCCGGGTAGCCTCGCAGCATTGTGGAATCTCTTCAGATGGTGCTCGAGAAGGTACGTCCCGCAGCGGATCCCGTCGTCATCGGCGGGATCCCGCTGCTTCTCGTGCTGATCGGCGCCGCGGCCGTGGTGAGCCTCAATGCGGTGTGGCGCCGGCTGCGCCTCGCCGTCACGCTCGTCCACGAACTCGGGCACGCCGTCGTCGGGATGGCGGTGGGGCGCAAGTTCTCCGGTTTCGTTCTGCGCGCGGACGCCTCGGGGCACGCGATCACCAGCGGCCGGCCGCGCGGGCCGGGCATGATCGCCACCACGTGGGCCGGGTATCCCGCACCCGCCCTGCTGGGCGCGGTCATGGTCTGGGCCACCAGCTTCGGCTGGGCGGCGCCCCTGCTCACCGCGGTGCTGCTGGTGCTCATCCTGGCCGTCATCCGGATTCGATCCCTGCTCACGGCGGTGGTGCTGGTCAGCACGCTGGCGGCGGCGGGCGCGCTGTGGTGGTGGCGGTCGGACGAGCTGCAGGCGGGCGTCCTCGTCGGTGTCGGCGTCGTGCTCATCGTCGGCGCCTGGCGTCACCTCGGTGCGGTCGCCAGCAGCCGGGGCCGCAGCCGCGGCAGCGACCCCGACCAGTTGGCCCGGCTGACGCCGCTGCCGGCCGCCTTCTGGGTCCTCAGCTTCGCGGTGGCCCTGCTGGCGGCGACCTGGCTGGCCGCCGCCTCGCTGTGGCCCGGTCTCCGGCAGCTACTCGGGTAACACCCGGCCGTCGGACGAACCTACGAACTGGTCGCCACGGGCTCCTTGTCGACCACGTCCACCGGCGCCGGCTCCTTGCCGTTCGACGACTCCGGCGCGGCTGAGGTACCCGACCTGGACGCGGGCCGCCGGGAATCCATGCGCTTCTTCTGTTCCTGCCGCGCCTTGGTCAGGGCCCGCCGGCTGAGCACCCGGTAGCCGTGGATGTGATCCAGCCCGTGTACCTCCCGGGTGTCGAGTGCGTCCATGAAGTCGAGGATGTCCCGGCTGAACAGCTGACCCGGCACCAGCACCGGGAAACCGGGCGGGTACGGCGTCACGAAGATCGCCGACACCACCGGCTCGCCGGCCTCGACCCGTCGGCGCACCTCGGCCGAGGAGATGTACTCACACAGGTCGCTGTCGTCCACTTCCTCCCGGTACGTCAGGAAGTAGGCGCGGCGGATGTTGCCGTCCTGGGCCGTGCCCTTGGGGTCTCCCCGGAAGGCGTCGTGGAAGGCCGAGAAGTCGGGGAGCGGCGGGTGGTCCGAGGTCAGGGAGGTGACCCGCCGCTCGAAGGCCTTCCTGCTCAACGGGCCCATCTGCTCGAACTCGGCCTCGATGTGCTCGGCGATGCCGAGGAGCGCTTCCAGGAGATAGGCGACGGAACTGCGGGTCGTCCCGATGTTCGTCATCGCCAGCACGGTGTTGCGCGAGGTCTTGTTGACCTGGATGCCCCACTGATCCATGAGGTAATCGGTCTTGAAATGGTCACCGTCGATGCCGGTCGCCGAGATCTGGATCGTCAGCCGGCACGGATCGAGAACGAACTCGTCCATCCCCCAGGCCTGTTCCATGGCCACCGGCCCGAAATGGAGCGGGCACTCGCGTCCCCACGGGCGGTACTCGTCCGGAATGAGGTCGCTGCTGCCGAGCACCTTGAAGTACTTGGAGAGCCGCGGGTGAGCGGCGATCCGGTCGCGGATCGTCATCGCGAGTTCGATCTGACGCTGCACCAGGTCGAAGCCCTCGAGTTCCACCTGCCGGCGCCCGACGTCCAGGGAGGCGAGCACCTGATAGTTGGGCGACGTCGACGTGTGGGTCATGTACGCCTCGTGGAAGGACTCCGCGTTGCGCTCGCCGAAGTCCTCGTCGTAGATGTGGATCATCGACCCTTGGCGCAGCGACGTCAGGGTCTTGTGGGTGGACTGGGTCGCGTAGGCGCGGATGCGCACCTTGTCCGGGTCGGGCAGCAGCCGCTCGTGAATCAACTCGTCGTCGCTGAGGCCGTCGAGTTCGGCGCACCGGCGCTCGTACTCCTCCCGGTACTCGGGCGAGCGGAACCGCTCCGAGAGAGTCGCGGCCGCGGCCATCGCGGTGCGGCGGCGATAGACCGGGTGGAATCGCGCGAAGGCGAACCAGGCCTCGTCCCAGAGAAAGACCAGGTCGGGCTTGATCGCGAGGCACTCGGTCATGACGCGCTCGACGTCGTAGACGATTCCGTCGAAGGTGCAGTTGGTCAGCGAGATGAGCTTGACCTTGTCGAGACGGCCTTCGCGGCGGTACGTGAGCAGCGTCCGCTTGATCTCGCTGAGGGGGACGGCCCCGTACATCGAGTGCTCGTCGAGGCTGTAGCTGTCGAGATAGGCGACGTTGGTGCCGGCCAACATCTGCGCGTAGTGATGCGACTTGTGGCAGTTGCGGTCGAGCATCACGACGTCGTACGGCGCGATGAGCGATTGCGTGACGATCTTGTTCGCCGTCGACGTGCCGTTGGTGACGAAGAACGTCTGCCGGGCGCCGAAGGCGCGGGCGGCCAACCGCTGGGCCTCCTTCATCGGACCGACCGGGTCCAGGAGCGAATCGAGACCCCCGCTGGTTGCCGAGGTCTCGGCCAGGAACACATTCAGCCCGTAGAAGTCGCTCATGTCGTGGATCCACTGCGAGTTCACGACCGAGTTGCCCCGGGAGATCGGCAGGGCGTGGAAGACGCCGGTGGGTTTGCGCGCGTACTTGGTCAGCGCGGTGAAGAACGGTGTCTCGTAACGTGCGCCTACACCGCGCAGGATCGACAGGTGCAGCTCCAGGGCGTCCTGGTGCAGGAAGACCCGGTCGAACCGGTTGCCCTGCTGGATGGCGACCTGCTCGATGGCGGCGTGGCCGATGAGGTAGGGATCCAGCTCGGGACGGATCTTCGTCAGCCGGTCCACCAGCAGGTAGGCACGCTCGGCCGCCGGCCGGGAGTCGATGTCCTCGGCGTCCACCTCCGCGAAGAAGTGCCGGATCACCGACAGGTCGACCGTCGAACGGGCGCGGAAGTCCGGCCGGATGATCGCAGCCTGGATGTTCGCGTTGACCAGAAGTGCCACCATCGCGTCCTCGAGACTGGGCACGAAGACCAGTTCGTAGGTGAAGGCATCCTCCGGACGGCGCAGGCGAGCCAGGTCGCGGCGCAGCTTGCCCTCCTCGGTCGAGGAGAGGTCCGCGACCACCAGTACTTCGAAAGCGGGTCGGCCGTCCTGGGAGCCGACACCGAGCTGGATGCTCTCGGAGTCCTCGGAGTCGCCGGCGACCTGGATGCGGATGTTCGTCCCGGCGACGTCGCCCACCAGGGTGTGGCCGATCGCGTCGGCGGCGCGCCACACGTCCCCGTGCGAACTCTCGGCGAGGCTCCGCAAGGTGGAGACCAGACGGCGGCCGGGGAAGGCGTAGTAGTTCTCCAGTGTCTCGACGTCGCCCAGTTCGCGCCGCAACGTCGTCAGCAGCTCCTCGCGCACCAGTGGATCCAGTGAGGACAGCGACAACCGCCGTGAGACGTCGGCGATCGACCACCACAGATCGACTCGCAGCTGCCGGACGCTGTTGTAGGCGGCCGCTGACTGCCCGTCCGCCAGCTGGGGACTGGGGGACTTCGGAAGGGTCGGCTCGATCTTGACGGTCATGGCTCAGTACCTCGTCGTACGGTCGTGGGTGGCTCTCACGGACTCCATCACAGTCAAGAGTCTTACACCCATTTCCGGCATGCGGCAGGGCTTTGCCCGGCCGCGGACCCCCGGCGCGTCGGGAACTCGGAGGCTGTACGCAGCTTGAGTTAAACCTGGGAGGGGCAGGCGCGCGTCCCGCTACGGTGAGCGTCCAGAAACCGCCTCGTCGAAGCGGCACACCTCTACCTGACGCCTGAAGTCTGACGACTCACCCAGGCACTGATACGGCTGGAAGTGACACTGTGCGTCACTTCCAGCCGTATCGAAGCGTCGGATGCTCGGGCGGTCAGTCCTGCGATGCCGGGGCGGTGAACCAGACGGTCTGATCGGTGCCGACCACGTGGCCGTCCAGCTCGCCCGAGGCCAGCAGGACGGTCGCCCCGTCCGGCAGGTCGACCGGCGCACCGAAGTTGGTCAGCACGGTAAGGTCCGCACGTTGGAAAGCGACTGCGTCCGAACCGAACTCGACGACCCAGGTGAGCTCGCCGAGGCCCAGGCCGCGTTCCTTGCGCAGGCGCAGCGCCGTCCGGTAGAGCTCGAGGGTCGATCCTTCGATGCCGGCCTGGGCGTCCGCGGCCAGCTCCCGGTAGGAGTCCGGCTGGGGCAGCCAGGTGTCACCGGTCGGTCCGAAGCCGAGGCCGGGAGCCGACGCGCTCCACGGCATCGGCACGCGGCAGCCGTCGCGACCGAGAACCGTGCCGTCGTGCCGGAAGTAGGTGGGGTCCTGACGCACGTCGGCCGGCAGCGTGGTGTGCTCGGGCAGGCCGAGCTCCTCACCCTGGTAGATGTATGCCGATCCGGGCAGAGCGAGCATCATCAGCGTCGCTGCCCGTGCCCGACGCAGGCCGAGGGCGGCGTCGGGCTGCTCGTCGTCCGGGCCGATGCCGTTCGGTCGGGCCGAGCCCAGCGGCAGCGCGAGCCGGGTCGCGTGCCGCACCACGTCGTGGTTGGAGAGCACCCAGGTCGTCGGGGCGCCGACCTCGGCGTCCGCGGCGAGGGAGTCGGCGATCACCGCACGCTGGGTGGCGGCCGACCACTCCGACTCCAGGTAGGCGAAGTTGAACGCCTGGTTGAACTCGTCGTCGCGCAGGTACAGCGCGAGCCGGTCGGCCGGCTGCACCCAGGCCTCGGCCACCATCATCCGGTCGCCGTCGTACTCCGAGAGCACGCCGTGCCAGCCCTGGTAGATCTCGTGCACACCGTCCTGATCCCAGAACGGCTCGCGCTCGAACGGGTCGTGGTTGCCGTGCAGGAGGTCCGGGTCCTCCTTCGACTTGGAGTCCGGCAGGCCCTCAGCCTTGACCAGTCCGTGCGCGACGTCGACGCGGAAGCCGTCCGCCCCACGATCGAGCCAGAACCGCAGGATCGAGTGGAACTCCTCGCGCACCTCCGGGTTGTCCCAGTTGAGGTCCGGCTGCTTGGTGTCGAAGAGGTGCAGGTACCACTGGCCGGGCGTCCCGTCGGGTTCGGTGACGCGGTGCCAGGCCGGCCCGCCGAACACCGAACGCCAGTTGTTCGGGGGCAGCTGTCCGTCCGCACCTCGTCCGTCCCGGAAGTGGTAGCGAGCCCGCTCGGGTGAGTTCGGAGCAGCCTGCAGAGCGGCCGCGAACCAGGCGTGCTCGTCCGAGGTGTGGTTGGGGACGAGGTCGACGATGACTCGCAGGCCGAGCGAGTGCGCGGTGGCGATCAGCTCGTCGGCGTCCCCGAGCGTGCCGAGGCTCGGGTCGATGTCCCGGTAGTCGGCGACGTCGTAGCCCGCGTCCGCTTGCGGCGAGGAGTAGAAGGGAGAGATCCAGAGGGCGTCCACCCCGAGTTCGGCGAGGTAGCCGAGTTTGGACGTGATCCCGGGTAGATCGCCCATTCCGTCGCCATTCGCATCGGCAAAGGATCGGGGGTAGACCTGGTAGATCACAGCACTGCGCCACCACTCGGGCGCGAACGAAGACGTCACAACACGAGGTTAATGGCGTCCCGGGGGGTGTCATCAAATCCGGGAATGGACACTGGGCCGGACGGGGCGGTCACCCGACCTGGGGAGGTTCCTCGAAGGTGTTCACCATGGCGTGAGCCGCGTGCACCAGGTAGTCCCAGAGCATGCGCTCGTACGGCTCGGGCAGGGCCACTTCGTCCACCGCGTCGCGCATGTGCGTGAGCCAGTGATCGCGCATCGTGGGGGTGACGGCGAAGGGGACGTGCCGCATCCGCAGCCTCGGATGACCGCGCTGCTCGCTGTACGTGGTCGGGCCGCCCCAGTACTGCTCCAGGAACAGCCGCAAGCGGTCTTCGGCCGGGCCGAGATCCTCCTCCGGGTACATCGCTCGCAGCTCGGGATCCGTGGCCACACCCTGATAGAACCGGTGGACGAGTCTGTCGAACGTCTCATGCCCGCCGACGGCGTCGTAGAAGGTCTGGGCTCCGGGTGCGCTCACGAGGGCCATTCTCGCAAAGCCGGCGGACGAGGGTGCCGGAGCCTGGCGGGTTACGGCACCGTAACCGGTCCTGACGTGCTGTGATGTAGCCGTGCCCCTCGCAAAGTTGCTATCGGCAGTCCCGCAGGCTGTCCGCATCGAGATCGACGCCGTGCTGGCCGAGCTTCCGCCGCACCGGCGCGAGCAGTTGAGCCTGCGCATTTCGCGCTGGTGGGACGACCTCTTCGAGGCGATCTCGGCGGTCTATCCCGACCCCTATGAGCTTGCCGGACGTGCGTTGCTGCTTGCCGCGCGAGCCTACGCCGAGCGGCCGGACGATCTGCATTCGCTGGATGCCAGGCGGGCTTTGGAGCCGGACTGGTTCCAACGTCCGGGGATGGTCGGGTACGCGACGTACGCGGAACGATTCGCCGAGCCCGGGGAGGGCCTGGCGGGCGTGGGCGCCAAGGTCGATCACCTGCAGCGCCTGGGTGTCTCGTACCTGCACCTGATGCCGCTGCTCGAGCCGCGCCCCGATCCCAACGACGGCGGGTACGCGGTACAGGACTACCGGTCGGTGCGACCGGATCTCGGGACGACCGATGATCTGCGGGCCCTCACCACGCGGCTGCGCGAGGCCGGGATCAGCGTCTGCCTCGATCTGGTGATCAACCACGTGGCGCGCGAGCACGCCTGGGCCGAGGCGGCCCGCCGGGGAGACGAGCACTACCGCAAGTACTTTCACGTGTTCGACGACCGCACCGAGCCGGATCGGTACGAGGCGACGCTGCCCGAGGTCTTTCCCGACATGGCGCCGGGCAACTTCACCTGGGACGAGGACCTCAACGGCTGGGTCTGGACGACCTTCAATCTCTACCAGTGGGATCTGAACTGGGCCAATCCCGAGATCCTCCTCGAGGTCGCCGACGTCATCTGCTTCCTGGCGAACCTCGGCGTCGAGGTGCTGCGGCTGGATGCCATCGCCTTCCTGTGGAAGCGACTGGGAACCAACTGCCAGAACCAGCCGGAGGTGCACGCGATCACCCAGGCGATGCGGACGATCGTCAGAATCGCCTGCCCGGCAGTCATCTTCAAGGCCGAGGCGATTGTCGGGCCGAGCGACCTGGTCGCCTACCTGGGTCTGGGTCCGCGGGCTGGCAAGGTCAGCGACCTCGCCTATCACAACGCCTTGATGGTGCATATCTGGTCGATGCTGGCCAGCCGGGACACGCGCCTGGCCACCCATGCGCTGGCCCGGATACCCGAGATCCCGTCCAGCACGACGTGGATCACCTATGTGCGCTGCCACGACGACATCGGGTGGGCCATCGACGACCAGGACGCGGCCGCCGTCGGGCTCACCGGGCACGGCCATCGCGGCTTCCTCTCCGACTTCTACTCGGGAGACTTCGACGGTTCGTTCGCGGACGGGCTCGTCTTCCAGTACAACCCGTTCACCGGCGACCGCAGGATCAGTGGGACGACGGCCAGCCTGGCCGGTCTCGGCGAGGGTCTGGCCGAGGAGGACGCCGAGGCCGTGGAGATGGCGATCCGGCGGATCCTGGTCGCCTACGCGATCGTGATGGGGTTCGGCGGCATTCCGATGATCTGGGCCGGCGACGAGATCGGTGCGCTGAACGATCCGGACTGGGCCCGAGACCCTGCCCACGCCGAGGACAACCGGTGGGCGCACCGACCGCCCGTCGACTGGGCGGTGGTGGCTCACGTGGACGAGGAGTCGGCCGAACCGACTCCCTCCCAGCGCATCTGGACGGGTCTGCGGAAACTGTCCCGGGCCAGGTCCGAGCTGCCCTTCCTGCACGGCGCGCATGCGTCGCGAGTCGTCGAGACTCCCGATGCCGGGGTCTTCGGAGTGGTCCAGCACAATCCGCTCGGGGTGCTGGTGGCGTTGCACAACGTCACCGAGACGACGCGATGGATCTCGTCGGAGTGGATCCGGGAGCAGGGCGTGGAACCCACCGCGATGCACGACCACGTCGCGCTGGGGGAGATTCGCACCGCCGACGGCGTCACACTGGGGCCGTACCAATCGATGTGGCTGACCGGGTTACCGGGCTGAGCGTGCTGACGTGCGGTTCGGCGGATGCCTGTCCGGGCTCGGTGGGGTGGGCTTGGCCCGCCGTGGCCCGGTGGGGCGCGCCGTGGCCCGGTGGGGCGCGGTCGCCGCTGCCCTCCGGATAAGGCTGACGGGCTCGATTCGCCGCGGCCCTCTCGGCTGCCTGGTGGGCTTGATTGGCCAGGTAGTCGCGCGTTGACCGGTTGTGTGCCGATCAGCCAGCGATCGCGGGTCAGACTGCACGTCCGCAGGCCACTCGGAGGATAGCTGGCTATTCGGGGCCGGCGCGCACGGTTCGACACCGGTGAAATCCCAACCAAAAGGGACCAAGCGCGGCGAGCGTGATCTACGGCAGCACGGCACAGCCGATGCAGGTGGTTACCGGATTCCCAGTCTTCTCGTCGTAGACGACGTAGTAGGACGACTGCTGCACGGGTTCGGCGGCCGGACCGCCATCGGTCATCGCGGGGGCATGGACCAGAACCGCGATGACATTGCCGGAGGCGTCCGCACCGGCGGGCGGGGGAGCGTTGTCACGTTTGGCGAAATCGTTCCAACTGATGCGTTCGACATATGCCGCCGACGTGGGTACGTCGGGATCAGAGCTGAGCCGGAGTGCCGCTTCGACAGCCGCTTTCTCCGTGAGCGGCCGACCATCTGACGTCACCGGGACGAACCTCGACGCCTGTTCTTCGTCGGCCGCGATATTGCATACGTCGCCCCGTTCTTGGCATTCCTCGAGACCCGGCACTTCGGTGACGCAGTTCTTGGTGCCGTCGGCGATACACGCCTGCAACTTCTGCTGGTCGACGCTGATTGTGAAGTGCGCGACGGAGGTGTCGTGTACTGCGCCATGCGCGACCGATGCCGCTGTTGTGACAGTGATGAGGCTTGCGCCCAGAATAATGCTCAGTCGACGCGTGGATCGCCACTCGCCGGCACTAGACCCATTAGTGCTCATGGTTTAGGGTGCGCCCTGATTCTGCCCGTGTCAATCTTTGCAATTGCGTGGATTCTGTTCCGATGAGTGATGCCGTCACGGATCCGTCAGCGTTCGAGCTGGTTCGGTCGTCTCCGGTTCGCGCCTGGTGGGCGTGCCGGGGTGGTGCCGGTGGGGGTGGGGCGTTGTACGGTGCCGCGTTGTGGGCCGAAGGCGCGGCGGAGTTCTCGGACGTGTTCGGGGAGTTCGTCACCGCTGGGTCTGGTGTCGATCACTCTCCCGTCCGGGATCTTGTGCAGGACGCGTTCCAGTTCAGGGGCTTTCTCGCCATCTCGGACCCGGTAGCACTGGAGCTCGGTGACCGCCGGATAGTGGTCGAACGCCCAGCGGGCGACGTCTGCGGAGTGCGAGCGGTCGGGTCGGTCAGAGGGGTAGAGCGAGGCGATGTAGTCGGGTGGGACGAAGCGGGCGCCAAGGGCTCGGTTGCTGGTGCTGCCGGACGGTTCGCGGAGAGCGGCCGCACGACCCGCTCGCCAGCGGTCGCGGGTGCGTTCGATGGCCTCATCCCGAGTGCATTCCACACTGATGATCGTGACCCTGTAACCGGCCTTCTGAAGCGGCTTGATAGCGTGCGAAGCGCCGACCCGCGTGGGCAAGGTAGTATCGTAGATAAGGTTTTCCGCGCGTGCGCGCGTAAGCGCTGCGGCCTTGTGTGAGAGAGTGCACGATTCTGAGTGAACCAGGCTTCCGAACTCCCGCAAGTGGAAGCGGGA
This sequence comes from Actinomycetales bacterium, assembly GCA_039812305.1. Lineage (GTDB taxonomy): Bacteria > Actinomycetota > Actinomycetes > Actinomycetales > CAWJMD01 > JBDIAG01. Next base: position 11,833 of record JBDIAG010000048.1, read on the forward strand.
GCCCGCGTATTGAAGCGACGCTACTTCCCGCGACACAAGCGAAGGGAATGACCCATCGCTTAGTGCTTTTTGGAGCAGAAGATCCTTGAATCTGTCGGGGTCAATCCAGCGATAGTCTTTCGAGTCACGGCGTGAAAGCACTGAAGTTGTAGCTGAGGACTTGCCCGCCCCTGGTGGCCCTGCGGTGATGATGGCGCGACGACTCACTATTCCTTGGTTAGCCATGAATTCGTCGAGAATGGTCGTTAGAGTGTTGGCCCTCGGCTCCAATATTCCGTGCGAATCATACCAATCTGACCGCTGGAGTGTCGTGTATCGGCCGGTCGTACTCAGGTCGCCGCCGGGTGAGGTGAGTCGTAGCAGCAGATCCTCGTGATTGGCCTGACTCATTCGTGCCCACGACCGGCGCGACGCTGAACCTCTCCGAAGTCATCTCCGGTGACAAGGCCGACGAGCCGCAGGTCGGCCAGTTGATCCCAGGAGCCTGGCACGACTTCTGGTGGAGAGTCGTCCAGCGTGGTGATCGGCGGGGCGTTGGGCACGTAGGGGAAGGTGGCGAGTTCGTTGATCATCTGTTCGCGGGTGATCTCGCCGA
>JBDIAG010000049.1:0-12286 GCA_039812305.1 Actinomycetales bacterium
CGTGGACGGCGTGTCCGGCGCCTCTTCGGAACCGGAGGTGGCCGGGGCGGCCTGTGCCGCCGAGAGCGTCGCCGGGGCGACCAGGAGAGTGAGAGCCACCGCGGGAGAAAGCAATGCCAGGGCGCCTCGCCCGGGGCCAAGGAGACTTCGGTTCACGTTCTCTCTCACTGCATCGTCGGTCGCGGCGTTTGCCCGTGCGAGGTTACGCGGCGCTCTCGCGCCGGTACCCGCACGGTAGGTCCCCTCACGCCACCTCAACGTTGCCACGATTCCTCGCGCTGCGCTAGTCACTGTGCGTTACTACGCATCACGGAAATCGCCTGACAGGTGGCGTTGCCGGTTGCCCACAGTGTCCTTCGGTCGAATCGGGCCGCCCCTTGAGGCGTGCGGCCATCGTCCTGTTGCCAATACGCGCCAGATAGGACAAGGGCCCGCCGGGAATGAACACTGCGCGTCGCTTCCCGGGCGGGCGCCTGGCGGCGTTGTCGGCCACACCCACGTAGCTCCGCTACGAGGGCGGACCTCCGCCGTGCCAGCCATCCCGCCCAAAAACCGACACCACAGCGTTAATGTCCCGTCGCACCCTAACTCGCTACTTTCGGATAGAGAGCCTCGATCTCGTCGGCGAAATCCTCGAGGACGATGTTGCGCTTGACCTTCAGGCTCGGCGTGAGATGACCGGAGGCCTCCGTCCAGTCGGTCGACAGCAGCCGGAACCGGGCGATCCGCTCGGCGGAGGAGACCATCTGGTTGGCCTCGTCCACGACCTTCTTGACCTCGGCGCGCAGATCCTTGTCCTCGGTGAGGTCGGCCAGGTCGGTGGTCGACCGGCCTTGCGTCTCGAGCCAGGCGGCGACGCCTTCGGGATCCAGAGTGAGCAGCGCCGCGATCTGGGTGCGGCCGTCGCCGACGACCAGGGCCTGGCTGACCACCGGGCTCGATCGCAGCACGTCCTCCAGCGGTGCCGGGGAGACGTTCTTGCCGCCGGAGGTGACGATGATCTCCTTCTTCCGGCCGGTGATGCTGAGGAAACCCCCGTCGTCGAGGGAGCCGAGGTCACCGGTGTGCAGCCAGCCGTCGTGCAGCACCTCCTCGGTGGCCTCGTCGTTGCGCCAGTACCGGGCGAAGACGTGCTCGCCGCGGATGAGGACCTCGCCATCCTCGGCGATCTTCACCTCGAAACCCGGCAGCGGCCGGCCGACCGTGCCGATGCGTTGCGCCGCAGCGGTGTTCACGGTGGAGGCGGCGGTGGTCTCGGTCAGCCCGTAACCCTCCAGAACGGTGACCCCGATGCCGCGGAAGAAGTGACCCAGGCGGGGGCCGAGCGAGGCGCCGCCGGAGACGGCCCACTGCGCCGACCCGCCCAATGCGGCCCGCAGCTTCTCGTAGACCAGCCGGGAGAAGATCGCGTGCTTGACCTGCAGCACCAGGGACGGCCCGCGCTCGCCCTCCTGCGCCTCGCTGTAGCGGATCGCGGTCTGTGCGGCGGCGTCGAACACCTTGCCCTTGCCGGCCTTGACCGCCTTCCGGCGGGCACCGTCGTAGACCCGCTCGAAGACCCGCGGGACGGCGAGGACGAAGGTGGGGGAGAACGTCGGCAGGTCGCGGGTCACCCTGGCGACGTCGCTGTGCCCGGTGTGCAGGCCCTTGAGCACGACGGCGACCTGGATCATCCGGCCGAACACGTGCGCCAGCGGCAGGAAGAGCAGCGTGCAGGCGTCGGGATCCTCGAAGAGCTCGGGCAGGAACTCGATCGCCGAGGTCACCTCGGCGAGGAAGTTGCCGTGGGTCAGCTCGACGCCCTTCGGCCGCCCGGTGGTGCCGCTGGTGTAGATGAGGGTGGCGAGACTGTCGCGGGACATCCCGTCGCGGCGCTGGGCGAGCAGGGCCTCGCCGTCGCCCCGGCCGGACAGTTCCGCCCCGGCCCGGGCGAGCTCGTCCACCCCGGGGAGGTCGCCCGCGGCGTCGATGCTCCAGACGTGGCGCAGGTCGGGCAGTTCGTCCCGGACGCTGGCCAGCGTCGCCGCGTGCCCGCGGTGCTCGACGACGATCGCCACCGCCTCGGAGTCCTCGCAGATCCAGCGCAGCTGCTCGGCGGAGGAGCTCTCGTACACCGGCACCCCGACGGCGCCGGCGGCCCAGATGGCCAGGTCGACGAGCGTCCACTCGAATCTGGTCTTGGACATCAGCGCCACCCGGTCACCGGGCTGCACGCCGGCGGCGATGAGGCCGAGGGCGAGTTCCTCCACCTGGCGGCGCATCGTCGCGGCGGTGATCGGCACCCAGACGGAGCCGTCCCAACGGCTCATCAATCGTCGGCCGGGGGTCGTCTCGGCGTGGTGGACGATCAGGTCAGCGAGGTTGCGCGGCGCGGCCGAGCCGAGCCACCACGGCTGGTCGCGCTCCTCGTCGAACACGGGTGTGGCAGGGGGCATGCGCCCACCTTAGAGCCGAACATGGCGGTGGTCGGGTAGATCCGTCCGGAGGAGTTCCGCAGGGTGGCCCGGTCCGCCCGAAAATACACGCGTATCGGACGGTTTGGCCTCGCTGTCGACCCGTTGCACTCTGTTGGCGAGGCCGGCCCCGGCGCCATCACGTCACCGGGAAGCCGCCCCGCCACCCACGGTTCAGCCGGCGGGAACCAGGTAGACCCGGGACTCCCAGGGCCGCAGCCGGCCGGTCTCGCCCGGGCCCTGGCCGTCGGCGTAGTTGCCGAGCAGCAGCTCGCCCTCGTCCTCCAGCCGGGACGCGACGGCGGGGGCCTCCTGGGCGAGGTCGACCGTCAGCTCGTCGCGGCCGCAGTTCGCGAGCACGAGCAGCGTCTGCGCGCCGGCCGGAGTGTTCAGCGTGCGGGTGTAGGCGAACAGTTGCGGATGCTCCGGCGCCAGCATGGTGAAGTCGCCGTCGACGACCACGTCGTGGTCGTGACGCAGCTGGATCAGCCGGCGGTAGTGACTGAACACCGAGTGCGGGTCGTGAACCTGCACCTGCGCGTTGATCTCGTCGTGGTTGGGGTTCACCGGCAGCCACGGGGTGCCGGTGGTGAAGCCGGCGTTCGGCGAGTCGTCCCAGTGCATCGGCGTGCGCGCGTTGTCGCGGCTCTGCGCGGCCAGGGCGGCCAGCACCGTCTCCTCCTGCGCCCCGCGGGCGACGGCGAGCGCGAAGTGGTTGCGCGCCTCGATGTCGTCGAACTGCTCGATGGCGGTGAACGGGAAGTTCGTCATCCCCAGTTCCTCGCCCTGGTAGATGTACGGGGTGCCGCGCTGCAGGTGCAGGATCGTCGCAAGGGTCTTGGCGGAGAGCTCCCGGTAGACCGGGTCGTCGTCGCCGTACCGCGAGACGGCGCGGGGCTGGTCGTGGTTGTCCCAGTAGAGCGAGTTCCATCCGGCGTCGGCCAGTCCGTCCTGCCACCGGCCGAGGATCTCCTTCAGTGCCACCAGGTCCAGCGGCTGCGGGTCGTAGCGGCCGCCCGGGCCGTGGTCGACCTCGACATGCTCGAACTGGAACACCATGTCGAGTTCGGCGCTGGCCGGGTCGGAGAACTGGCGGCCGTGGTCGACGCTGACCCCGGGCATCTCCCCGACGGTGATCAGCGGAGTCGGATGGGTCGCGATCACCTGTTCGTGGAGCTCGTGCACGAACTCGTGCACCCGCGGGCCGCAGACCGTGGAGGAGTCGTTCTCGCCGTAAGGGGTTCCGGGAATGGGTGCCCCGTCGTGCAGCGGGAGCTCCTTGCTGATCAGGTTGATGACGTCCATCCGGAACCCGTCCACGCCGCGGTCCAGCCACCAGCGCAGCATGTCGTACAGCTCCGCCCGCACCTGCGGGTTCTCCCAGTTGAGGTCCGGCTGCTTGACCGCGAACAGGTGCAGGTAGTACTCGCCGGTCCGCTCGTCCAGCGTCCAGGCGGCCTCGTGGAAGTGGGTGATCCAATTGGTCGGCTCGGCCCCGGCCATCCCGGGCTCCTTGCCGGGCCGCGCCGGTCGCCACCAGTACCAGTCCCGCTTCGGGTTGTCCGTACTCGAACGCGACTCGACGAACCAGGGGTGCTCGTCGGAGGTGTGGTTGAGCACGACGTCGATCACCAGCCGGATACCCCGCGCGTGCAGTCCCTCGACCAGTTCGTCGACGTCGGCCAGGGTGCCGAAGAGCGGCTCGACGTCACGGTAGTCGCTGATGTCGTAGCCGTTGTCGGCCATCGGCGAGGGGTAGAAGGGGGAGAGCCAGAGCACGTCGACGCCCAGGGCGGCGAGGTAGTCGAGCTTGTCGATCACCCCCCGCAGGTCGCCGATGCCGTCGCCGTTGCTGTCGGCGAACGACCGCGGATACACCTGGTAGACGACTGCTGAGCGCCACCAGCCCGGGCGCGTGACATCGAGATTGGCCATGAGGCAGGAGACTAGACGGTTCCGGCCTCCAGAATCTGCGGGCGGCGGGAGTCGGCCCGGGGCAGTCGACTCGGGCAGTCGACCTGGGCAGTCGACCCGGAGCGGTCAGCCGAGGGCGGCCCGCTCGACGAGCGCCTGGATCACGTCGTACCGGAGGTTCTCGTCGAAGTTCTCCTGGATCAGCCGGGTGCCCTCGTCCACGTCACCGCTCGCCCAGCGCAGGACGCCGGCCAGCCCGCGCGGTCGCGGCGGGCAGAGCCCGTGGGCCATCAGCGACGGGCCGTGCACCTGCAGGAATTCCGCCGCCTGCAACCAGGTGCCGATTCCGATCAGCGGCTTGAATCGCTGGCGCAGCAGCCCATACACGTCATTCGTGAAAGCCGCTCGGCCGGCGATCATCCGGGTGGACGTGCCGCCGATGACCGGGCTGCGCAATGCCACCGTCAGACGTCCCCGTCGTCCTTCGGGGGCGACTTCGAAGGTGCGCTCGGTGACCGGCTCGGCGGTGGTCATCTGCATGATGTTCCCGCCGATCAGGAAGTAGTCCAACGATTCCGGAAAGACCCGGAAGATGAGCGGCGCGACGATGCCGGCATGTACCGCGATCTGATTCGGGGATTCCTCGGCGACATACGCGTCCACCCGATACCAGATCTGTGCCGACCGCCGTTCCCAGCGATTCGGCGACACCCGCCTCAACAGATACTCCGGACTCCCCGAGACCGCCTCGTCGACCGCTTCCAGCAGGTCGCTGGCCTGATTCATACGACTGGTGAATCCTCTCCGGGCACGGTTGATACGGGGATGTCGACCCGCGGACTACGTGCCCGGCGGGCAGGCATCGTCGGCCGCGGGTCTGGCCTTCAGAACTGCATCGGCACGAAGCCGCGAGAGATTGACCGCATACCAGGGGGTGGAGTAGTCGCGGGAGTTCGCCAGCGCGCAGGCACGGTAGGACGCGGGCAGCGAGTCCAGGGAGGGGACGGCATCGGCGGACAGTGACCGCAGGTACCAGGTGTCGATCTTCCCCGTGGCGTGGAAGCGGTCCACGCTGCCTCGGGCGACGATGGCGTCCGGGCCGATCAGGGCGAGTGCGCACAATGCCACCCCGGCGGTCGCGGCGCCGACCCGGGGGACCATCGGACCGCGGCCGGCGAGCCACAGCCCGGCCGCGACGAGCACCACCAGGGCGAGCCAGATCTCGAAGGCGGCCACCTCCACCCGCAGCCGGGTCCAACCGAAGGTCTCCTCGTACAGGTACATCCGGCGCAACGCCGAGGCCACCAGGATCTCCAGCTCCAGCAGCAGCAGGCCGCCGCCCACGATGAGGACCCGCCGGTCGCGGGCGGCCAGGCGCGCGGCTGGACTTCTTTGGGCGTCCTTCGTCTCGGGCTGGGCGCTCTCCGTCCCAGGCTGGGCGCCCTGGGTGCCGGGCCGCGCCCCCTCCGTGCCGGGCTGCGCGTCCTTCGTGCCGGGCTGCGCGTCCTTCGTGCCGGGCTGCGCGTCCTTCGTGCCGGGCTGGTCGCCCCGGGTGGTGGGCTGCGCGTCCTTCGTCCCGGGCTGGCCGCCCGAGCCGACCGGAGGGTGGGACGCGACGCGTGCCGCGGCCCAGGCCAGCGTGCCCGCCACGATGATGCTGACGCAGACCAGCTGCCCGAACCCTTCGCGGGCCCGCGCGGCGGGAGTGAGATCGCCGTGAACCAGCTCGGACGGATAGGCGTCGAAGAGCACGGCCGCCTGCACGACCAGGAAGACGCCGAGGACCGCGACGAGGGCGCCCACCGGCAGGACCCACTCCGCCGCCGGCCGCTGCCGGAATCGCGACGGACCGAAAACACCTGGGGGAGAGGCGACTCCGAAGGTCACGGCGCAGATGACGGTGAACGAGAGGCCGGCCAGCACCACCCTGATCGGCAGGCCGTCGAGGTCGATCTCGGGCAGGAGCGCCTGGGCGAGACCGGCGAACGCCTGGTCGGCGGAGACGAGCAGGGCGCCGACCACGACGAACAGCACCGCGGCCAGTCCGGTTCCGCGCAGCGCCGGCCCGGTCTGTGCCGGCAGTCGCCAGCGCGTGCGCGGCACCACCGGCAGCCAGATCAGACCGCGACACCAGGCCACGGCGCCCAGCAGCGGCGCGGCCAGCACCGCCACCGCTCGTCCGCTCGGCGTCAACGCGACGGCGAGCAGGGCGAGGAACGCCATGATGACGATGAGCATCAGCGGCCCGCTGTCGCGCACCGCCAGTGTGCCGAGCAGCGCCAGCGCGATGCCGGAGAGCAGGGCCCGCCACCGCTGATCCGCCAGGGTGCGCGGTGCCGGTCGTGGGCAGCAGAATCGGATCAGCAGAAGAGAGCACAGCGCGAGTGCCGGCCATTGCGCGCCCGGCCACTCGAGCAGGGTGGCTGCCGCCAGGACGCTGATCGCGACCGCGCCGGTCAGCAGCCACGGGTTGGACGGTGCCGGTGCCGGCCACCAGGGGATGGCCGGCGGTGGACGGTCGAGCCTCGTCGCCGCTCCTGCGGTGGTCGGGGCCGGTGGTTCGAAGGCTTTCGCGGTGACGCCACCGAAAGGCTGTGGCGGTTGTGATGCAGGTAACCTCGACTCGTCCATGAGCCGAGGCTAGGTCGCGGCTGGGAAGCTACCGGGAGCCTTCGGGGGAGGTCCGGTGAAGGCTCGGAGCAGGTTCAGGCGCTCTTCGCAACCGGCTCTACCGGCCGATCCAGGTCGAGAGCGATACCGAGGTCCTGGCTGCCGGTGACCATCTGGCGCAGCAGGGTGCGAGCCGAGAGAAGCAATGTCCGTACTTCCGGCACGGTGACCGAATAGATCACCTCGCCATTCTCGCGACGCTGCCGAACCAGGCCGGTGCGCCGCAACACGGCCAACTGCTGCGACAGGCTGGCCTGTTCGACATCGATCCGTTCGAGCAGCTCATACACCGCATGATCACGCTCTGCCAGCAATTCCAGCACCCGGATGCGCACCGGATGGCCCAACGACCTGAACAATTCCGCCTTCACCTGGTACAGCGGGACACCATTTATCACCGGCATGCTCCTTCTGAGTGACGCCTTCGAAATTATCAACCTGCAAATCTTTGCATGTGATCTAATGGAATACAAGCGAAACACGTATAAACACTGTCTCGCTCAACAGGTTTGGAGACGACGGTAAGTGCGGAACCGTGAGAATCCGCAAGAACGAATGGAGAACCAATGGGCAACATCGACCAGATCCTCAAGGAAGCGATGGAGATCAATGGCGCCATCGGCGTCGCGTTGGTCGACTACGAGACCGGCATGTCGCTGGGCCAGGCCGGCGGCGGGGCGCTGGATCTGGACGTGGCGGCGGCCGGCAACTCCGACGTGGTGAAGGCGAAGCTGCGCACGATGCAGGCGCTGGGACTGGACGAGAAGATCGAGGACATCCTCATCACCCTCAACTCCCAGTACCACCTGCTGCGCCCGATCACCGCGCGCAGTGGCCAGGGCCTCGTGCTCTACATGGCGCTGGACAAGGGCAAGGCCAACCTGGCCATGGCCCGTCGTCAGCTCACCAACCTGGAGAAGGACGTCCAGGTCTGATTCTGCGCTGAGGCGTTCCCACAGCGAGTCGGTCGGCGGCTCGCAGAGGGAACGAGGCCAGCCCGGCGGCCGGTTCGTGGGTGCATGCCCACGACCGGCCGCCGTTTGCGTGATGGCCGTCCCGTGCCGGATCGTGCCGGGCCCGGATCGTGCCCGGGTGCCTCGCCCTGCGTGCGGAGCGTCGGATCGTGCCGGGCCCCGGATCGCGCTGGGCGCCTCGCCCGGTGTGATGAGCGCCGGTGTGTCCGACGGGTGTCGCTCGTCCTGAGGTGCCCTCGTCCTGAGAGACCATGCCCGTTGCTTCACATTCCACGCGTTTCGGCCGCAGTTGTCAGCTTCCGGCCGTGGATTCCACGCCACCTGCCCTCGGATCAGGCTTGTGCAGCCACCTATTCACGCATTGACCAGGTATGGGCCGAGCAACCAGCGATCTCCGGTCGCTCGGACCATACGTGGTCAACGCGGGCCTCCCCGGTCAAGTCCGGACCCGGCGCGCTGGCCCACCAGCCGGGCGGAGCGTGCGCCCGCGGGCACGTCGTCCGCTCACCCCTCGACCGGTGGGAAAGGGCGCAAGCACAGCGACCCGGCTACTGGCTCACGTTTGGCCGGCTTGGCCACGGCCCGCCCTTGGCCGGGGAGAAGGGCGCAAGCACAGCAGTCCGTTGCCGGCTCACGTTTGGCTGGCGGTATACAGCCCACCTTTTGGCCGGCGGGAAAGCGCGTCCGCACCGTCCCGCCGGCCAGGGTTCGATGGCCTCCGGGCGATCAGCGGTGCGCCCGGCGCTGCCGCCGGCGTTCCTCGGCGGTCGGCGCGACCTTCGGCTTGGGCTCCGGGGCCTCCTCCATGTCGCGTACGGCGGCGAGGATCGGGGCCATCTCCAGCCACCACTGCTGACGCGGGCGGCGGTGGTCGATGTCGATGGCGTCCATCATGTGGCTGATCGGGAACGATCGCGGGGCGTCCTCGACCATGCCCACGTACCGGCCCTCGCTGGTGCCGATCGCGAGCTGCTTGCTGATGTCGTCGATCGCGTGGGCCAGCAACCGGGTCGCCAGGACGCGGTCCGCCGGGGAGGGCGAGCCACCCTGCTGGATGTGGCCGAGCACCAGCTGTCGCACGTCGTAGAGACCGTCGGCCTCCGCCTCGAACATCCGCGCCAGGAAGTCGGTGTTGTAGAAGTCGGAGGCCTTCTCGTTGCGCAGCGCCAGGAAGTAGCGGCGACCCGAGGCGAAGGCGTTGGTCACCGCGGTGACGTCGTTCGTCAGGTCCGCCAGCCGCACGCCGTACTCGTTGAGATACACCCGCCCGGCACCCGCGGCGAGGCCCGAGGTCAGGGCGAGGAATCCACACATCCGGCCCATCGTCTCGGCGACGAAGCAGCGGCTGGCCGCGCTGGCCGACAGCCGCACCCCGTCCAGTGCGGAGACCGCGTTGTTCACCGCGGAATCCGCGCCGATCGACATCTCCGAGCCGGGCAGGTTGTTGTCGATGCTGGCCGGCACACACACGATCGGAATGCGGAACGCGGGGAACCGTTCCCGCTCCTCGACCAGGGCGTGGCCGGTGAGGTAGGCGTTGAAGCCGCCGATGATGATCAGCGCATCGATCTCGTGGGTCTCCATCGCCCGGCCGATCGCGTAGAACTGCTCGCGGGACGGCACCGAGCGTCGGGTTCCCAGCATCGAGCCGCCCTCGCTCATCCAGGAGTCGACATCGCCCCAGGTCAGCTCCGCGACCTTGCCGTCCATCAGACCGGGCATGCCGCCGGTGACGCCGAGCATCGTGTGGCCGGAGGCGGTACCGAGCCGGACCGCGGCCCGCACGGCCGGGTTCATGCCCGGAGCCAGGCCACCGACGTGGACGATGGCGATCCGGTCGCCGGTCGTCGGGGCGTCGGCGGCCGGCGGCATCGAGATGAGGCCGAACATCCGCAGCATCTGGTAGAAGCTGTCGCCGCGGGACTTCACCGCGGCGGTGAACTGGCCGGTGTCGACCAGGTGGGCCACCTCGTGGGTCTTCTCGACCGCTTCCATCAGAGGCAGTTTCGTCACCCGGTTGCCCTTGACGGCGATGATCTTGGGAACCTCGTCCGGGCCGGCGTTGATCACCTCGAGCGCAGCGTGATACCCGAGGGCCGTCGACATCCACCGGTCGTAGGCCGACGGCGTACCACCGCGCTGGACGTGCCCGAGGATCGTGACCCTGGCGTCCTCACCGAGCTTGTCCTCGATCACCGATTTCACATGGTCGGCGGTGATCGGGTTGCCCGACCGGTCGCGTGCGCCCTCGGCGACGATCACCAGGGAGTCCCGTCGCCCGGCCAGCCGGCCCGCGCGCAGGCTGGTGGCCATCTGGTCCTCCCAGCCCTCCCGCGGCGGCTCCTCCGGAACCAGCACGTAGTCGCAACCGCCGGCGATCGCGGCCATCAGCGGCAGATACCCGCAGTGCCGGCCCATCACCTCGACGACGAACGACCGGCGGTGGGCGGCGGCCGTGGAGGACAGTGCGTCGATCGCCTCGATGATGCGATGCAGGGCGGAGTCCGCCCCGATCGTGGAGTCCGCGCCGACCAGGTCGTTGTCGATCGACCCGACCATTCCGGCGATCCGCAGCTTCGGGTGCGCGTCGGCCAGCTCCTGGCTGATCTCACCGTTCTCGACGAGCTCGGCCAGCAGTGACGGCCATTCCGTTCGGAACAGGTTGGTGCCGGTGAGGCTGCCGTCGCCGCCGATCACGACCAGCCGGTCGATCCCGGTCTCGATGAGGTTCTTGGCCGCCCGCAGTCTTCCGGCGCGCTCGCGGAAGTCCTTGGAGCGGGCGGTGCCGATGATCGTCCCGCCGCGGCTGATGATGCCGCCGACGTCGTCGGCCTTCATCGGCGCGATCCGGCTGCCCCCGTCGACGGCCCCCTGCCAGCCTTCGTGGATGGCGTACGGCTGGGCGCCGTTGAACAGGGCCGTCCGGACCACGGCGCGCACCGCGGCGTTCATTCCCTGCGCATCCCCACCGCTGGTGAGCACCCCCAACCGCACCGGTGTCACGTCAGCATCCATCTCGGCTCCCTAAGATCAACGTCCAGAGTTGCTAGTTGTTGCCTGCCGAGATGACCCTAGTGGGACTGTGCCCGGGCGGGTGGAGTAGGAACGCTCGCCATGCTCCTTGAGAAGCACCGGGGTTGGGGTACCGACGTCCGTCTCTGGTCGGTCTCTGGTCGGCTGGCGTGGGTCGGCGACGGAGATGGCCACGGTGCGACCACGAGTCGCCACGGATTCGCAATGATGACCGGCTTATCCGGGCGGTTTGTCCGGACGGTGCCGACGGAGAGTCAGGTAGCCCTCGGCTTCTCTGGCGCTGCCCCGTCAGGTGGAGCATTGCCGGACAGGTAGCGGTGGGTCGCGAGCAACCGTCGACTCCACTGGCGCTGCCGTCAGGTGGAGCACTGCCGGAGGCGGGACGCCGGATGGCTGGACTTCTGGCACTGCCCCGTCAGGTGGAGCGGTGCCATACGTGGGGTCGCCCGGTCACCCTCGACTTCTCCGGCGGTGCACCGCCACGCAGAGCATTGCCAGAGGTGGGTCGCCAGGCAATCGTCGGGTTCTCTGGCACTGCCCCGTCAGGTGGAGCATTGCCAGAGGCGGACCGCCATCACCCCAGCCGCAGCTGTGTCCGAATAGCGCTCTCAGGCCGGTTTCCGGCGACTGGGGCAGCCTTGTTTTTGCCGTCGCCGGTCGGTTCTGGCTGGACCACACCCGCGGGCCACATCCCATTCAGCCAGCTGTTCGCGCGTTGACCACGTATGTGTCGAGCAGCCGGCGATCTCTGGCTGCTCGGCTGATAGCCGGTCAACGCGCGAATACCTGGTCGTCTGTCCACCGTTCGCGCCGCCCAGGAACACGACTGGGCTGGATGCGACTGTGCCGAGATGCGGCGGGGCTGGAATGCGAAGGGGCCGGGATGTGTCTGGGCCGGGATGTGTCTGGGCCAGGATGCGAGGGGCTCGGATGCGACGGGGCTCGGATGCGACTGGGACGGAACGCGACGGGGCCGGACACGCGACCGGGCCGGGAGGCGACGGGCCGGAACGCGACCGAGCCGGATGCACCTGGGCCGAAGCGCGACAGCGGGCCGACCCTGGTGGGTTCCTCCCGGCGTTCGCCCCCGAGCGGTTGAGCACGGTGACGGCGCATGACCAGCTGGGCCGACCCCGGTGGCACCTCCCGGCGTTCGCCCCTGGTCAAGCGGGGAAGCGTGCCGTCGTCGTTGGGTCGGCCGAGGCAGTGTCGTGGGACGTTTCCGTCGAGAAAACTGGGCCC
>JBDIAG010000050.1:0-12278 GCA_039812305.1 Actinomycetales bacterium
AACAGGTCTGGCCCGATGGGACCGAACGGAGGCTCGGGAAGCGCAAAGCCCGAGCGCCACAGTCGTCCGGCCGGGTCTCGGGCTCACTTCCTGAGGCTCAACGCCGCAAGGCATCGCCAGTGTAAGGTGCTGCCGTCCTGTTGCACCGCTCGATTGGGCAGTACGAATCCTACTGACCTGGCCTGGCCACGCCGAGGACGACGGCACCGCCCAGTCTCGCTCAATGCATGTTCCAATCCTCGTAGACATTGTCCGACCCCAGGATTCAAGGAGATGCATGGTGGACGAGGAGACCGAGTCACGACACGGACACACCTGGGACTACGAAGACTACGCGCAGTTCGCAGAATTTCTCCGGCAAGGCGTCGAAGACGAAGAGATAGCTGAGTTGCTTGGTCGCACAAAGAGCGCGCTTCGATCACGCGCCAAATATCTCTTGCCGATGTCTGACGATAACAAGGACCTACGACCATCGGAAGCGTTGAACAGGCTTCGTGAATACGTTCAAACCAAGACCAACGACGAGTGGCTCGCGAACGTGTTCGCGTGGCACCAGAGCCTCGGTACACCACTGTGGGACGGAGGCAGCGACGAGAGGCTGCGCACAGCCTGGTCTGCGGGCTCCCCAACGCTTCCCGCCCTAACCGAGGAACTAGGCTTCCGCGAGGATCAGGTGGCGAAGCGATTCATCCACCTTGGGCTGGCCGAGACCACTGTCCAGCTGGTCGAGCGCCTTGGCTGCACGCCTGACGGGCTTATAGCCATCAGAGCCCGACTCGCGCGCGATGCCACGGCGGCCAGGTTGTGGGTACTCACCATGAACAAGGGGTCGCAGACTGTCCACATCTCGCTGCATCCAAACCGTATGGAGGCCGAGCGAACACGGGATGACCTGTTGCACAATCCCACAGATAAAGCAGATCCGAGCCCTTGGCATTGGGCCATCGCCGAGCGCGTAGTCGGGGAGGGCTCAGTTCGCGCCACCGAGTACGGCGCTGTCGACCCCACACCGAGCGCACCTTCGTAGACACTTCAAGACGGCATCGTCCGACAGGAGACGGTGCATAGGTCACGAACTGGAATGGCTCCTGAGATGCGATGAGGGCGCCCCCGGTGAGGTGGGCGCCCTCGTCAGACTTCGACCGATCAGGCTTGTGGGAGTTTCACAAAGACGAACACGGGGTTCTGTCCACCGGTGTAGCTCACCGTGTAGTCCACTCCGGCGGCCCGGAACTTGACCCAGTCACCTTCTGACCAGGTTCCAGCGGCACCGGCGTCGAGTTCATCGTGGATCTCGACGAGCTGCACCTGCCCGCTGACAGTTCCACTTCCGATTGACTTGTTCGCCTCGAAGACGCCGGTCACCGAATCGTCGCTCGGGTTGACTCCGACGAACCGCACGTTCGCCCTGAGCGCCGCTTCATTCTCGGGCGTCCCTGGATCATCAGTGCCCGGTGCAACGAGGCCATCGACGTACAGCGCGCCGAAACCAACGCCGTCACCCTGCTTGCCTGGAAGACCTTGGTCACCCTTGGGTCCACGAGGACCAGCCTTTCCGGCTTCACCTGCGTCGCCCTTGTCCCCCTTCTCGCCCTTGGCGCCAGCAACAGTTCCAGCCGTAGAGCCTCGGCCCACGTACGTGCTACCGGAGTTGGACGTCGTGGTGCCGGCTGTACCCGTACTTCCCGATGTCCCTGAGTACGTCGCGCTGCCCGAAGAGCTGGTTGTCGTCGTCGTAGAGGAGGATGCAGCGGCCGATCCCGCGGCACCAACATTCGGGATGACGAAGGGGTTCCGCGCGCTGAAGCTTGTGAGCACCGGAGCCTCAGGCGCCGGCTCCTCGGTCGGCGAATCGGTCGTTGCGGCCGCGGCGGCAACCACCGGCGGCTCCACCGGCTCGTCCTCGCCCGAAAGCATGAAGTAGGCTCCGACGCCCCCGCCCACGAGGCAAAGAGCGACGAGACCACCAACGATGAGGCCGGTCTTCGTCTTCGGCTTCTCCTCGACCGTCTCCTCCACCGGAGCAGGAGTTTCGGGGCCACCGAATGGGTTCGACTTGAAGGCATTCATAGTCATAGCTGAGTACTCCTGGTTCAGTTCGCGGTGTTCTCGGTGCCACCGGCAGCCGGTGTAGCGGCTGTACCCGCGCCCGGGGTAGCGGCCGTGTCCGCGGCAGGAGCGGCGGCAGCAGTCTCGGGCAGGGCGAAAACAGATCCAACAATGGTCATCGTGACCCAGCCCTTGGCCTTGGCCTCATCGACGTTCCCGTCGCCGAGCAACTTGGGGTCGCCCACACTGATGCTCTCAACGAGGTAGTTGCGACCATCGTCACTCTGAAGCCGCTTGAGGAAGTCGAGCGACTGGTTGTAGGTACCGGTCACGGTCACCGTGATGGGAACCTTGACCAGACCGGCGGACGCGGCGGGTGCTGCGGCGGCCTGAGTGGCCGTCGTGTCAGTCGCCGCCTCGCCTTCACCAGTACCCTCTTCAGCCGCGGGAGCTGGAGTGGCGGCCGGCGAGACCTCGACGGGCGTCCCGGTGGCGATGCTGTCCAGAATCGCCTGGGACGAGTCCGCCATCGCATTGAGCCGACGCGTCAAGGCGGCGATCTCGTCGCCCTGAGGGAGCGCTGCACGCAGTTCATCACGCTCAGCCTGAAGTTTCGGCAAGTCGGCTGCCTGCTTCTTCAAGGTCTCGATTCGCTGCTCAGTCTGCTGATTCTGCTGTTGAACAGCCAACGTCTGTTCGCGCACTTCAGCGGCCTCGGCTCGTTTGGGGCCGATCACGAGGAACCAGGCCGCGACACTCAGAAGTATCCAGACGACCACGGCCCCGGCCACCCATGCTCGGGTCTTGTTCAGGGACATGTCACTGGGCCTTTCGATCAAAGCGGTGCGTGAGTAGGTCAGTGGTCAGGTTGACCGAGGAAGACACATTGACCAGGTTCGCCTTGACCTTGTCATCGAACGCCAAGTCGGCAGTGCTATAGAACGGGTCGACGAAGCCGTCGTGAGTGGCGAGAGCCTCGATCCACTTGGCCGTGTTGATGTAGTCCGGGCCGTATCCCTCCACCGTGAGGGTTCCGATCGTGTTCGGCGTCGCCAGCGGATTGGCGGCTGCGCCTCCGGACAACGCGTCTGCGTTGAGAGTGACCGACAGGCTCTTGAACTTCATGTTGTCGGGGAACTCCTGGTTCACCAGGTCAAGCTGCTGGTACCAGGCGATGTCCGTCGCCATCGCCTGCGCTTGGGCGTTCTTCAGTGTGTCGATCTCGCTCAACGTGGCTGGAACGGCGGCGTACTTGGCCTCCTCCACCTTGAGTTCGGTCGTCCGTGCCTGTGCAATCGCAAGTTCGTCCTGGGCATTCGACACACCGATGAAGGACACCACTGCGACGCCCGCGGCCACGGCCAGGAGCGCCACCGTCGCACCACCGAGGATCAGCTGAGTCCGTCGAAGCGCACCTTCGGCGGCAACCTCCTGCGGCATCAGGTTCACCCGGGGCAACTGCTGCGCCCGTACCGCGACCGCTTGAAGCTGCGTGGTCTTCTCCAGATCAATGCTCATTCTCAGATCCCTCCAAGGGCCAGACCGACGGGGACCGCGGCGAGCGACTGGACTGCTGCGATCTGGTTCTCATCAAGTCCGGTGTCGCCTAGGTTCATGCTCTCGGTGGGGTTGCCCCACACCACGTTGCGCTGTGTCGCTGCTGCCAGCCCCTCCGCCAGGCCACTCAGCTTCGATCCCCCGCCGGAGACGACCAGCTGCTGAATGTCGACCCCTGGGTTGGTGGACGCGTAGTAGTCGAGCGATCCACGGATCTCGTCCATCAACGCCGCTGCCTTACCGTCGATCACCCGTGCGGCGTTCGCCCATTCTCCGCTGGGAGGCTGAATGCCGAGCTGCTGCTTGAGCCCTTCGGCTTCGAAGGTGGGAAGGCCCAAGCGCTCGCTCAAGGCGTCCGTGATGTCTTGTCCACCCATGAGCAGAATTCGGACGAAGTGCGGTACACCTCCGGTGTGAACAATGATGTTCGTCACGCGGGCGCCGATGTCCACGAGTGCTTCGGTCGGAGTCCCCGGCGTAACACTCCCGGTTGAGCGCAGGAGTGCGAAGCCGATCAGGTCCACACCTTCCGCACGCAGGCCGGCTTGCTTGACCGCGCCGATGTTGCCCATGACGACGTCCCGCCTCGCGGCCACAAGCATGCCGCGTGCAACCGGGCCTGCCTGGCCCTCCGCTGTCTCGAGTTTGTGGAAGTCGAGCACCGCCTGATCCACCGGCATGGGCAGGTAGTCCTGCACCTGGAACGGCAACGCCTTCCGAAGATCATTCGGCGCCAGGTCTGGCAACTCGATCGTCCGGACCACGACACGCTGATTGCCCACGCCGAGGTACACGCGCTTGTGTGAGAAGCCGGCGGCCGACCACAGGTGACGAATCGCCTCGGCAACAGGCGCCGCGTCGATCACCTCGCCGTCGCGCACCGCGCCTTCGGGCAGTGCCACCTGACCAAACTTCTCCAGTGTGACAACGTCGCCGCGGCGGGACAGCTCGGCTGCCCGGACGCCGGAGGTCCCGATGTCAAGGCCGATCGCAGAACGTCGAGCCACGTGCCTTCCCCTTCCACTTGCGTCCCGATCTCGGGACTATCAGGTGGGTAATCGGGGTTGTTTAGGTCCGGCTTGAGCCAGTTCCGCGCTTGCCAGCACTTGACCCAAGGTTTCGCCCGAATGGGCCAACACCGTGCTCACTACAAGCCATGACGATCCCTCGAACGGACAGCCTTCTGGCCAAACACGAGAAGCACGGAGAAGGCGAGCACGAGATAATCCGTACTCGCCGTCTCCGTGCGGGGTAGTCCGGCAGCCCGGCTGATACTCAGCCAGGAGAATCAGGTCAGGTGGGCGACCTGCAGGTACCAATCAGCCACGCCGGCACCGCAAAACACACCCAGCCACGCCCCCGCAAGCATGTAGGGGCCGAAGGGAATCTTCATCCGCCGGCGCCCGGTCACAAGGATTCCGATGGAAACGATCCCCCCAACCAGGAATGCGAGGAAGGCCCCGACGATCAGCTCCTTCCAACCGAGGAAGCCTAGAAACAGCCCCAGCACTCCGGCAAGTTTGACGTCACCGAATCCCATGCCTGCCGGATACGCAAACAGCACGGCGAAGTAGAACACGTACAGCAGAATCGCGCCGATCACCGCTCGCAGAAGCGCCCCCAGATCCCCCTCGGCCACGGCAGCGACGGTCAGAAGAACTCCGCCTACGATGTAGCTCGGCAGAACAATGGCGTTCGGCAGCCTCCGCACGTCGACGTCAATGAGCGTGAGTGCGATCGAGATCGCCATGAGGTAGAGAAACGCCGGCAGGTTCCACGGTGCCATGAAGTAGGCGACCCCAGCGAAGAGCAGTCCGGTGGCCGCCTCCACGAGCGGGTAGCGCACACTGATCGGCTCTCCACAGTCCCGGCAACGCCCACGAAGAAGCATCCAGCCCAGGACGGGAACGTTGTCCCGCGGCCGGATTTGAGCCTCACACTGTGGGCACGCGCTGGGAGGAGCCACCACAGACTCACCCCGCGGAACCCGCCAGATCACGACGTTCAGGAAGGACCCGATGGCGAGACCCAGGACGAGACTCCCTACAACAAGGATGGGAGTCATCAACTGCCGTCCTGTTCGGTGAACCCCTGAACGGACCAGGCATCGTCCACGAGCTCCAGGAAGGATGGCGGTGGGATCCGCATCAGACGCTTGTCATACTGGTAGGCCTTGTTGTAGCCCGTCGTCGCGGAGCTACCACTTCCCGTTGCAACAGGACCACGGAACTTCTGGACGATGACCCCACGAACCGTGAGGCTTCCCATGGGATTCCCACGGTCATAATTCTGAACGGTGAAGGAGTTCTGGACCGAAGCGATCGCAGCATCGATCTGCATGTTCATCACTCGTGTCGATTCATTGTACGGGTGGTAAACCGCGACATTGTTCTGCCCAACAAGTCCCATCACGTCTGTGCCGTTCACGCCGTCCTTATATGTGAGGCTACTGGTGACAATCACGTCATGTGCACTCGCAACGGTAAATCGACCGCTGACGGTACCCTGCACGAACACGTCACCCTTCTTGCAATCATAGGTGTCGCCCGTATTGTTCGTGTACTCCGAGATAGGCTGAGCGGTGCCACAGGATGCTGCCGCAGACGAGTAATTCGGGTCCGTCGTGGATGCCGGCACATCTTGAACGTAGATGACACCATTACCCGGTCTAGACACCTCGGTCATGGTTGCCGGGTTGGCACCGATGCAACCGGAGTTCGTCGCCTTCGTGTACGGACTCTTGACCTTCATCTTGCCGTTGCTGGTGAACTCGATGCGCGTCGGCCCAGTGTACAAGCAACCTGTGCCACCCATCGCACCATCCGCCATGCGACGGATATTGAGGTTCGTCGGGGGCATCGTCAATCGCGACTGGAACACTGGCTTGTTCACCTGGGGAGTACCGGTGCCGTACCAAAGGTTCGTCCCGGCCGGAACTGCCACGCCCGACGAGGGCCAGGAGGTGGTGGTGTCGCCCTTGAAGTTGACGTTGCCGTTGAGACGGATAGCGTCATTCGTGTGCATCGGTCCGTCGATCGTGTCGCCACCCTGGAAGCTGATAGACAGGCACTCGAACCATGACCTGTCGATGTTTCCGAGGTCGGTATCGGCCGCCGTCGGCCAGATTGTCGCCTCTCCCGACACGTTGTTTCGGGTCCAACGAACGGTCCGGGGAAAAGTTGACCGACCATCGTAGTAGTACGTCTGACAGCCCGCCCGGACCTGCGCCTCCGTGGGCCGCAAGATCGTGTAGGTCGTGTTGTTGTACATGCGCGTCCGCGTCGAGGTGATGGTCGTACCGTCGTCGAGGGTGGCGGTCTTGTTCTGGCCGACATCCTTGTTGTTCGGTCCTGTGGCCGTCTTTTGAGCCATGCTCGACAGGTTGGCCGTGCTGTAGGGACTGAACGTTTCGTAGTCCGAATAGTAGAGGAACTTGAGGAATCCCGCCTTCGAAAGGTCGCTTACGATGACTCTTTCAACCCCGTTTACACGGCCCGTCACCTTTAGCCGCACAACCCCAGGCGTCTGACTGGACAGTGGATTGGAAAGCAGTTCCTGCTTGTACTGCGCCGCATTCGTTCCCGTCGTTCCGGGCACAGTCGCCCACCCCGTCAAGGCGTCGTTCGGCGTGGAGTCCGCACACGGCGAGACCCAATATGTATCGCACGTGTTCAGTCGACTCATATAGTCTTGGGCACCAGCCTGGGCGGCTGACAGGGCGGCGCGAAAGTCTTGGCTCTCCCGGCTGGTTCCCACCGTGCGAGTGGCTGTCGCCAAGGCCACCAGGGCGAGACCGCTGACAATGAAGAAGGCAAGGAGCACCATAACCATGGTGTAGCCGTCATCGCGGCTGCGGAAGACTCGCTGAATCATCGCGTTCTCCGGTTCCTACAGATTGTTCGGGAGGGTGACTCGCGCCACCATGGAGGGATCTTTGATGTTGGAGCGCTCACGAATGTCAGCGGTCAACCAGATCTCGACAGACTTGATCGATTCCAAGCTTGTGTCGCGGATCGCTCCAACATTGGCACCTGCACCGACAACGGGCAGAGACGAGATAGACGAACCGTCTGTGCGGAATGTTGTGTCTGTGGCCGCAAGATAGGTGAAAGTCGGTCTCGGTTGAGCAACTGCACTCGCGAGGCCCCTCGATACAACCTGGCAGCTGCGGGTCGCGGTGGCACTCTTCGCTCCGGCTGGCCAGTTCAAGTCGCCGTTCGCGGCGATCGTGGCCTTGTAGATCTGCTGGCACAGCTCGCGCCGGCCATCCGCAGTGGTCCTTGTCCACAACCAGACAGCGGATGGAGCCATAGCCTGGGTCCCTGGGTTGGAAGCCTTGAGATTGAGGCTGTCCAACTGCGCATAGAAGGCAAAACGCTCGGGTTCCGCCACGAGGACGGCTGGATCGGCCGCGCTGAGTGGCGTGGCGGTGCGAATCTGTTTTGTCAACCGATCCTGCGCGCGCCGTAGTTGATCAGTAGCATCGTTTCGCACGTTCGTGGCCGCAGACGTGCGGATGCCCGTGATCGCCATCGCGGACACACCCGCCATCACGAAAAGGCTTATCCCCATAGCTACCAAGAGCTCGACAAGGCTCATTCCCTCGTCAGAACGAGCGCGGCGCTGCCAGACGCGAAGAATACGCATCAGACACTCGCCTCTGGAGCTACGACTTGAGAATTCGTGGGAGATACGACGAATGTCGCGGTGTTGACGGTGGTGGTCCCTGAAGAGACCCTGACGTTCCACGTGCCGTAAGGGACCGCCACTGGTGTAGTAATAGTCGTCCGCGCTGCGATACTGCCGCGATATACGGTGAGCGTATCCCCTCCTGTGCACGTCCCATCTGCCGCGCGCACCAAGGTGACAGTTGCATTGCTCAGTGCGGTGGAGCCAGAACGCTTCACGCCGACAGTGACGCCCCCAACGGGGAGTGAGACATTCTCTGTCGAGTTCGGGGACGGAGCGACCTGAATTTTTGATCCCGCCACAGGGGCGCATCGGCCAGCGGACATTCCATAGCCGGCACCACTCCAGGGGAATACGGGGTTCTGGGTTGCCACACCGGCTGTGGTTGGAAGACAGCCACTGGTGGTCAAAGTTGTGCAGTATGCCCGAAAGCTGGTGCTAGTCAAGGGAGCGGTCTCGACCAGCACACCTTGCCCATCGAGAGGCAGAGCGTAAGAAGAACTGGGCGGAGACCAGGAGCTTCGAATCGTCGCCGCTCTGTCATACATGATTGGGTCAGTGCGGGCGATCCGTCCGGAGACGACGCTGGCCAAGCCAGTAGTGACTAGCTGATTGTTGTTCGTTCCGATATATCCGGCCTGGCTGACCGACGCAGTGTAACCGCCTGGGTTGATATCCGTGAAGACCGCACAGCCGAACGCATCGGAGACCGCCTGCTTACCATTGCTCAACGTGACGGTAACGCCGGTGAGCGGGTTGGTCAATCGATCTTGAACCGGCACCGAGACGGCACCAAGGTTGCTGTTCACCTGGCCGACAGGGACCGCGAGCACCGTGTCGTTCACGACCGGCTTCGTCGAGCCCATGTCAGGCCAAGTCACCTGGACGGTGATCTTCTTGTAGGCGAGGCGCGCACCGTCGGGAGCCGTGCAGCTGTTGGCAGTCGTCGTGCCCGGAGCCAGAGACACAGTGCGCGTTACGCTGAAGGTGTCACCGTTGACACTCACTACCCGGGCGGGGATAGTTCCGGGCGGAAGGTTGTCGTAGCCACTGCCCAGCGCTACTTCCTTCTCTCGCTCTGCCAGGCTCGCGGCCGATGCGCGCAGCCGTGCATCTGCTGTGAGACCTAGAGATCGGATCATCAAGGTCGCAGCGGCGGCAGCCAAGAGTGAGAGTACGACCAGCGACACCATCACCTCGGTCAGGGTAAAGCCGTCGTCGGATCTCCTACGACGGTGCAGTAATGCTGTCACGCTGACTCCTGTAAATATGCTGCATCCGACCCTTCTCTCCATCGACCGAACCTAGGACGGGCTTAAGGACTCTCACCCAAGTGAGTCATGTCAGCCCCGAACCGAGCTGGGTAGCCCACTGGCGCGTTCACTCGTGTAGATGATGCCCACGAATTTGGAGAGGGGACTCGAGTACATCAAGAGAGCATCTATCCGGGCGACTCTTTCACGCAAGGGATTCGTTCAGTGACACGCAAGAGGCCGGTCGACATTTGTCGACCGGCCTCTTGCATTTGACGGATCAGGCGGGGCAACCGTCCGGAGCGTCACCCGGGGCGCCCGGCTGAAGGCCGCCGGCGAAGGAGCTGTACCAAAACGCGGCACCGTCTGTGGCATTGCTCTTCGGGTTCGTGCCGGAGATGCAGAATCCGTTGGGATCGCTGGTGATCTCAAAGCTGTTGTTGGCAGACAGCTTCACGCTCTCGGAGCCGACGGGGGCCGTGGCCCCGGTAGCCGTCCCTGTGATGGCGGCGACGGTCGGGTAGGACTGGGTGTCGGTGTACGAGGTCTCCATCGCGTTGGCGATAGTACGCAGGTCGGACTTGATCGACGAGTCGACCGCCTTCTTCCGCTGGTTCAGGAACACCGGGATGGCGATCGCGGCCAGGATGCCGATGATGATCATGACGACGAGGAGCTCGATCAGGGTGAAGCCCCGATCCTTCTCCTCAATGGACTTACGGATACGAGCGAGCATTGACGCACTCCGATCTAAGAAGGCTACGAGATGGGGGGAGCCTATAACTCCCGGATGACAAGGACTTCATCGTCCACCGGAGGCCTCTACTTTAATGATTCCACGCATCGCTCGCGATCTTTCTAACTGACGTGGCCCGCCGATAAGTAGCTGGACACACATGCGCGGCGATCGTAAGTAGGTAAACCGGATAACGGCAGGAGCCGGCCAACACAAAGTGTCGACCGGCTCCAAACTACTCGGATCAGGGGCAGCCCGTGGGCTTGGCGCCCGGCGCTCCCGGCTGCAGACCACCGTCAAACGAGCTGTACCAGAAAGCCTTGGTCGCAGCGACGTTGGCGTTGCTCTTGGGGTTGGTTCCCTGGATGCAGAAGCCATTATCGTTGGTGGTGACTGCGAAGCTGTTGTTGGCAGACAGCTTCACGCTCTCGGAGCCGACGGGGGCCGTGGCCCCGGTAGCCGTCCCTGTGATGGCGGCGACGGTCGGGTAGGACTGGGTGTCGGTGTACGAGGTCTCCATCGCGTTGGCGATAGTACGCAGGTCGGACTTGATCGACGAGTCGACCGCCTTCTTCCGCTGGTTCAGGAACACCGGGATGGCGATCGCGGCCAGGATGCCGATGATGATCATGACGACGAGGAGCTCGATCAGGGTGAAGCCCCGATCCTTCTCCTCAATGGACTTACGGATACGAGCGAGCATTGACGCTGACTCCTTCTTATAAAGCTGGGGACTGAATGCCCCCGATGACCTCTTCTTCATCGGGGAGATCGTGTACTGGCTTTATCTGGCTGCGACAACGTCATCCGGTCGGACCAACGCGGACGGTCCCCGCTGCGGTAACGACGGCGGAACACGCCTGAGGGCGTCCGGCGACGAAAAGGCCAATCTGGCGGCACAGATCCTCACATTGAGGGGCAATATTCAGGTATGGCGCGAGCCGGACCAGACTGGATCCCGCCATTGGCCGACGCATACCAGAAGGATCGCGAGGAGGAGTTGGCCGTCCCTCCCTCGTTGAAGACACCGAGGCAAAACGCAGAGCCGGTCGTGTCGACCGTCACCTGTACCGTGGTGCCCGGGGTCAGCAGCTGTGACTCGCCGGCAACGTCAAGCGTCCGACCCGTTTGTACGACCTCAGATGCCGCCGGGTATCTGTCGTCGGTACCGTAGGCTCCCTCGATAGCCGAGGCTGCTGTGCGGAGATCGGTCTTGAGGGTGGCGTCGACAGCCTTGCGCCTCTGGTTCAGGAACACCGGGACTGCGATGGCCGCGAGGATCCCAATGACCATCATGACGACGAGCAGCTCGACCAGGGTAAATCCCACGTCCCGGTTCGCTCGACGACGCTCAATGTGATGCGCCATGGGACGACCTCCTTAGCGGGCTGCCGCGCGAGCCCAGATGAAAATGCGTGTGGGGCCCCACCATGTCGGGCCCCACACCATCGCCTTCTTATGTGTGTTAGTTGATGAGATTGAAAACGCTGAAGATCGGCATATAGAGAGCCACGATCATGGCACCGATGAGAGATCCGAGAACCGCGATCATCAACGGTTCGATGAGGCTCGTCAATGCTTCAGTCGTGGCCTCGACCTCTTGGTCGTAGAACTCGCTCAATTTGTGCAGCATGGTATCCATCGCACCGGTGTCTTCACCGACGGCCAGCATCTGCACCATCATCGGAGGGAAAATCTTGTGTTCTGACAAGGGTTCGGTCAACGAGTTGCCGATACGGACTGAGTCCTGAACATCGAGAGTGGCTCGCCGGATGACGATGTTGCCAGCTGTGTCGCCCACAATCTCCAAGGACTGCAGGATGGGCACACCGGAACGGATCATCGTGCCGAGGTTGCGGCAGAATCGACTCAGTGCGACCTTCTGGAAGAGCACACCAAAGACTGGCAGCTTCAAGAGCATAGGGTCAACGACATTCCGGACCCCGTCCTTGTACTTGATCCGACCCCAGACCACCAAGAACACGATCAAGCCG
>JBDIAG010000051.1:0-12271 GCA_039812305.1 Actinomycetales bacterium
CGCGATGACCTCCGACGGCACGCCGTGGCGCCCGCTGGTGCACGCGCTTGACATCGCCGAGGCGATCCGGCTGACGCTGGCCGCCGAGCGCGAGGTCGTGCACAACCAGGTGTTCAACGTGGGCAGCGACGAGAACAACTACACGGTGCGCGGGATCGCCGAGACCGTCGCCGACGTGTTCCCCGGCTGCTCGGTCTCGTTCGGCGACCCGAGCGCCGACAACCGTTCGTACAAGGTCTCCTTCGCCAAGATCCAGCAGCTGCTGCCGGAGTACAAGGCCAAGTGGTCGGTGCGCGACGGCGCCGAGCAGCTGCGCGCGGTGTTCGAGTCGATCCAGCTCGACACCGAGACCTTCACCGGTCGCGGGCACACCCGGCTCAAGCAGATCCAATACCTGATGAAGACCGGTCAGGTGGACGACGACCTGTACTGGGTGAAGAAGCCGGAGGCGTTCGCGTGAAGTTCATCGAGACCGCCATCCACGACGCCTTCATCGTCGAGCTGGAGCCGCGCGGCGACGACCGGGGCTTCTTCTCCCGGGTGTGGTGCCGCAACGAGTTCGAGGCCGCCGGGATCACCACCGAGGTGGCCCAGGTGAACCTGTCCTACAACAAGGACAAGGGCACTCTGCGCGGCATGCACCTGCAGCGTCCGCCGCACCACGAGGCCAAGCTGGTGCGCTGCCTGGCCGGGGCGATCGTCGACGTGATCGTCGACGTCCGCCCGGATTCGCCGACCTACCTGCAGCACGTCATGGTCGAGCTCACGCCGGGCAACCGGCGCGCGCTGGCGATGCCGGCGTACGTGGCCCACGGCTACCAGACGCTGACCGAGGACGCCGAGGTCATGTACCAGGTCGACGGCTTCTACGCCCCGGCCGCCGAGCAGGGCTTCCGCTACGACGACCCCGCCTTCGGGATCTCCTGGCCGCTGCCGGTCGGCGAGATGTCCGCCAAGGACGCCGCCTGGCCGGCGTTCGACCCGGCTCTCGTCGCGCCCCTGGCCGAGGAGGTCCGGGCGTGATCCTCGTCGACAGCTTCCTCGCCGCGCGCGAGGCGGAGGGCCGGCCCGTGCGGGTCGGCCTGGCCGGCGCCGGGTTCATGGCCCGCGGCCTGGCGATGCAGATCGCCGACTCCACCCCGGGCATGGTCATCACCGCCGTGCTCAACCGGACGCCGAGCCGGGCCAAGGAGATCCTCACCAACGCCCAGCCGGAGCGCGAGGTCGTCGAGGTCACCTCGTCCGACGAGCTGGACGCCGCGGCAGCGCGCGGGGCGGCCGCCGTCACCACGTCCATCGAGGCGTTCGCGACGGCCGAGCAGGTCGACGTGATCGTGGACGCCACCGGTGCGGTCGAGTGGGGTGCGCAGCTCGCGCTGGCCGGCATCGCCGCGAAGAAGCACCTGGTGCTGATGAACGCCGAGGTGGACGCGACGATCGGTCCGCTGCTGGTGCGCAAGGCCGACGAGGCCGGTGTGGTCTACACCGGCTGCGACGGCGACCAGCCCGGCGTGCAGATGAACCTGGTGCGCTTCGTGCGCGGCATCGGCCTCACCCCGCTGGTGGCCGGCAACATCAAGGGCCTGCAGGACCGCTTCCGCAACCCCACCACGCAGAAGGGGTTCGCGGAGAAGTGGGGTCAGGACCCGTACATGGTCACCAGCTTCGCCGACGGCACCAAGATCTCCGCGGAGCAGGCGATCGTCGCCAACGCCACCGGCATGAGCGTGCACAAGCGCGGCATGCTCGGGCGCGACCACAAGGGTCACGTCGACGAGCTGACCTCGATGTACGACGTCGAGGAGCTCAAGGAGCTCGGCGGCGCGGTGGACTACGTGGTCGGGTCGCAGCCCGGCCCGGGCGTGTACGTCCTGGCGACGCACGACGACCCGCGCCAGCGGCACTACCTGAACCTGTACAAGCTCGGCGAGGGCCCGCTGTACAGCTTCTACACCCCCTACCACCTCTGCCACTTCGAGGTGCCGTCCACCGCGGCCCGCGCCGTGATGGGGGATGCCGCGCTGCGTCCGCTGGGTCGTCCCTACGTCGACGTCGTGACCGTGGCGAAGACCGACCTCAAGGCCGGCACCGAGCTGGACCGTCTGGGCGGCTACCACTACTACGGCGAGGCGGAGAAGGCCGAGGTCGTGCACACCGACGGCCTGCTGCCGATCGGCCTGGCCGAGGGCTGCGTGCTCACCCGGGACGTGGCCAAGGACGAGGTGATCGGCCTCGCCGACGTCACCCTGCCCGCCGGCCGGATCGTCGACGGCCTGCGCGCCGAGCAGGACGTCACGTTCTTCGGCTCCACCGCGATTCCCGCCGCGAGCTGAGAAACTAACCGGAACTGGCCGGTCACCTTCGGGTGACCGGCCAGTTTTCTTATGTGTGTGGGTGTGTGACTCCGCCCATGGGCCGGTTGTTGCTCCGGCATCCCCGGAAAGGCCGACTGGCCGGATATCGCGGGATGCCTTGCGGTTTGCCGGATGCCCTGCAAGGAAGTGGCTGGTCGCGGCCCGCACGCCCGTCCATACCGGACAAGGACACCCGTCCATACGGGACGAGGACACCCGGCGAACTCCCGCCGGAGAGTGCGGACGGGCCGCGACCCGCGGCCGTTCAGCCGCGCGCCACCCCGAGTTCGTCGGCGATGTGCTCGCCGATCCGCAGCGAGGCGGTGGCGGCCGGCGACGGGGCGTTGACGACGTGCAGGATCGCGCCGGTGCGGCGCAGTTCGAAGTCGTCGCACAGCGAGCCGTCCCGCCGCACGGCCTGGGCGCGGACGCCGGCCTCGGCGGGCACCAGGTCGTCCGCGGTCACCTCGGGCAGCAGGCGCTGCACGGCCTTGAGCATCAGCGGCTCCACCAGTGACCGGCCGATCTCCCCGAACGCGTACTTGCCGTGCTTGCGCGCCATCTTCCACGAGCCCGGGAAGCGCAGTGAGTCCACCACGTCGCCCGGCACGATCCGGCCCCAGCTGTAGCCCTCCCGGGCCATCGCCGGCACCGCGTTCGGGCCGATGTGCACGTGGCCCTCGATCCCGCGCGTCAGGTGCACCCCGAGGAACGGCAGCGACGGATCGGGCACCGGGTAGACCAAGCCATTGACCAGGTACTCCCGGTCGGGTCGCAGGCCCTTGTACTCGCCGCGGAACGGGATGATCCGCACGTCGGAGTCGGGGTCGGTCTCGCGGGTCAGCCGATCGGACTGCAGCCCGCCGCAGGTGACCACCGTGTCCGCGCGCAGGATCTGCAGCTCCCGGTCGGTGCGCATCAGCACCTCGGCGCGGCCGCCGCGCTCGCGCAGCCCGATCACCTCGGTGCCCAGACGCAGGTCGGCGCCCTTGGCCTCCAGCAGCTCCACCAGCTTGCGGGCCAGGGCCGGGAAGTCGCAGACACCGGTCGAGGAGACCCACAGTCCGGCGATCATCCGCACGTGCGGTTCGTGCTCGCGCGCCTCCAGCGGCGAGATCTCCCGCACCGGAACGCCGTTCGCCTTGCCCCGCTCGAGCAGGCGCTGCAGCCGCGGCAGCTCGTCCTCATGTGTCGCGGCAACCAGTTTGCCGGGCCGGGCGAAGGCGATGCCGTGCTCGGCGCAGAACCTCTCGAGATCCTGCGCGGCCTTGACCGCCATCACCGCCTTGAGGCTGCCCGGGGCGTAGTAGAGACCCGAGTGCACGACCCCGGAGTTGTGACTGGACTGATGCTGCGCCCAGTCCTTCTCCTTCTCCAGCACCACCACGTGCTGGCCTCGCTGTGCCAATGCCCAGGCGGTTGCCAGGCCGACGAGACCACCCCCGACGACAACGGTGCTACTCACCCTGTACTCCTGTCACTCTGCGTAATGGCCCGGATCATTGTAGGTTGCTGCTCCGTGAGCAGCGGACTGATCGTCGTGGAGACCGACCCGGGTTCACCCGCCGGGCTGCTCAGCTGGGACGCCTGGTCGGCTCTGCGCGAGGCCCGGACGGTCTACGCCGCCGGCGATCTCGACCCGCAGTGGTGGCTGGCCCTGGAGACGGCGGGGGTCCGTCCGGAAGAACTGGAAGCGACCAGCCCGCCGGCGCGCGCCCGCGAGCTGATGGCCCGGGCCAGGCAGGCCCGGATCGTCTGGTTCGGCGTGCTCCGCACCGACCAGGAGCTCGCCCGGGAGCTCGCCGCCGCGATGCTCGAGCCCGGGGAGACGCCGGAGTTCGAGGTGATCCTCGGTTCGTGGACCCGGCCCGGCTCCGCGGTGCTCGACCTGGTCGCGGTGATGGACCGGCTGCGGTCGCCCGGCGGCTGCCCGTGGGACGCCGAGCAGACCCACGCCAGCCTGGTGCCGTACGCGCTGGAGGAGGCCTACGAGGTGGCCGAGGCGGTCGAGACGGGCACTCGCGAGGACCTGATCGAGGAACTGGGCGATCTGCTGCTCCAGGTGGTCTTCCACGCCCGGCTCGGTCAGGAGTGGGACGAGCCGTTCGGGCTGGACGAGATCGCGACCGGGATCACCGGCAAGCTGCGCCGCCGGCATCCGCACGTCTTCGCCGACGTCGAGGCGGCGACGGCGGCGCAGGTGTCGGCCAACTGGGAGCAGATCAAGCAGGAGGAGAAGCAGCGGGCCTCGGTGTTCGACGGCGTGCCGGTGGGCCTGCCGGCGCTGGCCAGGGCGGAGAAGGTGCTGGGCCGCTTCGAGCGAGCCGGCCTTCCGGTGCCGCCGCCGGAGGACGAGGCATCGATCGGCCGGGCACTGCTGGGGTTGGCCGGGCAGGCCCGCCGCCTCGGCCTGGACCCGGAGGCCGAGTTGCGGGCCGCCGTGCGGGCCATCGAGGAAACGGGACGACAACTGGAGGTGAACCGTCCCGTCCTGTGAAAGGAGCGGGCTAAGCGGGCGCGTCCCAAGCCCAAATAACGTCCCGATCACGACTAGGCTCGACGTCGAAACCGGACCGTGTCCAGCGGTCCGTGCGGCCCGCGACGCGCGAGCCGGATTCACCAGCAGGAGGAAGCTCATATGGCAACCATCGAGGCGGTCAGCGCCCGCGAGATCCTCGATTCCCGGGGTAACCCCACCGTCGAAGTCGAGGTCGTCCTGGACGACGGGACGCTAGGCCGCGCCGCTGTTCCGTCCGGAGCCTCGACCGGGGCCTTCGAGGCCCACGAACGGCGTGACGGCGACGACCAGCGCTACCTCGGCAAGGGCGTACAGGACGCCGTCAGCGCCGTCGTCGAGGAGATCGGCCCGAAGCTGCTCGGCTACGAGGCGAGCGAGCAGCGCCTCGTCGACGCCGAGATGATCGACCTGGACGGCTCGGACAACAAGAAGAACGTCGGCGCGAACGCGATCCTCGGCGTCTCGCTGGCGGTGGCCAAGGCGGCGGCCGAGTCCGCGGGCCTGCCGCTGTTCCGCTACCTGGGCGGCCCGAACGCGCACGTGCTGCCGGTGCCGATGATGAACATCCTCAACGGTGGCGCGCACGCCGACTCCGGCGTCGACATCCAGGAGTTCATGATCGCTCCGATCGGCGCGCCGTCCTTCAAGGAGGCCCTGCGCTGGGGTGCCGAGGTCTACCACACCCTCAAGGGCGTGCTGAAGAAGGCGGGCCTGAACACCGGCCTCGGCGACGAGGGCGGCTTCGCGCCGTCCGTGCCGAGCAACCGTGAGGCGCTCGAGCTGATCCTCCAGGCCATCGAGAAGGCCGGCTACAAGCCGGGCGCCGACATCGCGCTCGCCCTGGACGTGGCCGCCACCGAGTTCTTCTCCGACGGCGCCTACACCTTCGAGGGCTCGCAGAAGTCCGCCGAGGAGATGAGCGCCTACTACGCGGGCCTGGTCTCGTCCTTCCCGCTGGTCTCGATCGAGGACCCGCTCTCCGAGGACGACTGGGACGGCTGGAAGGCGATCACCGACGCCCTCGGCAGCAAGGTGCAGCTGGTCGGCGACGACCTGTTCGTCACCAACCCGACCCGGTTGGCCCGGGGCATCCAGGAGGGCAGCGCCAACGCCCTGCTGGTCAAGGTCAACCAGATCGGCTCGCTCACCGAGACGCTGGACGCGGTCAGCCTGGCCCAGCGCAACGGCTTCCGCTGCATGATGAGCCACCGTTCCGGCGAGACCGAGGACACCACGATCGCCGACCTCGCCGTGGCCACCGACTGCGGCCAGATCAAGACCGGTGCGCCGGCGCGCAGCGAGCGGGTGGCGAAGTACAACCAGCTGCTGCGCATCGAGGACGAGCTCGACGACGCGGCGCGCTACGCCGGTGCGAGTGCCTTCCCACGTTTCAGCGCTTCCTGAGCCAGACTGGAGCAATGGCAGGCCGTCCGACGACAACGCGTCGCTCAGCGAGTGCCCGGGGGGAGTCCTCCCCCGGGCATTTCGCTGCCGGCGCCGGCAAGCGGTTCTCCCGGCCGGCGAGCACGGCCCGGCGGCGACGATCGGGCTCGCACTCCGGGCGCCGCGGCACGACGGCCCAGACCACCGTCTCCCGGCAGACGGCCGAGGAGACTCCCCGGGGCATCACCCGGCGTGGGGCCATCCTGGTCGTGCTGCTGCTTGCGGTCGCCCTGGTGCTGGCGCCGTTCGTGCGCTCGTGGGTGGAGCAGCGTCACCGGATCGAGGCCCTGCAGTCCGACATCGCCACCCGGGAGCAGGCGGTCGCGGAGCTGAAGGTGGCCCAGAAGCGCTGGGAGGACCCGAACTACGTCATCACCCAGGCCCGCAAGCGGTTCACGTACGTGATGCCGGGGGAGGTCGGCTACGTGGTGCTGGACACGCCGCGCACGGTCGCCGACAAGAACGATCCCAGTGGCGCGGCGGCGCGCCAGGCCGCCGCCGCGGACGGCTCCTGGGTGGGGCGGATGTGGCACTCGGTCGAGATGGCTGACGCGACGAGGTGAGCACGCGGTTCTCCGAGGAGCTTTCCGAGCGGGATCGGGCGGACGTCGCCGCCCAGCTCGGCAGACCGCTGCGCGGGCGCACGCGGGTCGCGCACCGTTGCGCGTGCGGGGTCGTGGACGTGGTCGCCACCGCCCCGCGGCTGGACGACGGGACGCCGTTCCCGACGGTGTTCTACCTGACCTGTCCGCAGGCCACCGCCGCGGTGAGCACGCTGGAGTCGGACGGCGTGATGCGTGAGTTCAACGAGCGGCTGGCCGCCGACGAGGAGCTGGCCGCCGCCTACCGGGGCGCGCACGAGGCGTATCTGTCGGCTCGCGCCGAGCTGGCCGCGATGTGGGGGATCGAGGTACCCGAGATCGCCGGGGTGTCCGCCGGCGGGATGCCGGACCGGGTGAAATGCCTACACGTGCTGGTGGCGCACTCGCTGGCCGTCGGGCCGGGCGTGAACCCGCTCGGTGACGAGACCCTGGCCCGCCTGCCGCGGTGCTGCGATCGCGGGCCCTGTGTGTGAGGTTCGAGTGGGTGAGGGGGCTGCGCCATGAGAGTGGCGGCATTCGACTGTGGGACCAATTCGCTGCGGCTGCTGATCGCCGACGTCGAGAACGGCCGCGCGCGTGACGTCCATCGGGTGATGAGGATCGTCCGGCTCGGTCAGGGGGTGGACGCCACCGGCGAGATCCATCCCGACGCGATGCGGCGGGCGTTCGATGTCACGCGCGAGTATGCGCGGCTGTGCGACGAGGCGCAGGTGGCGGCCGTCCGGTTCGTGGCGACCTCGGCCAGCCGGGACGCCCGCAACGCGGGCGAGTTCGTAACCGGGATCGAATCCATCCTGGGCACCGCTCCGGAGGTGATCAGCGGGCGGGAGGAGGCCTGGCTCTCCTTCACCGGGGCCTGCGCCGGGCTGGGCGTGGCGGGCTCGGCGTGTGTCGTCGACCTGGGCGGCGGCTCCACCGAAGTCGTACTCGGCGCCGCGGACTCGGGATCCGCGGACGACCTGCGCGCGCACAGCATGGACGTCGGCTGCGTGCGGATGACCGAACGACACCTGCATTCCGATCCACCCACGGCGGCCGAGATCGCGGCGGCGACCGCGGACGTCGACGCGGCCCTCGACGCCGCGCAGCGGGACGTGCCGCTGGCCCGGGCCGGCACGCTGATCGGCGTCGCCGGTACGGTCACCACCCTCACCGCCCACGCCCTGGGCCTGCCGCGCTACGACTCCGAGGCGATCCACGGTCAGGTGCTGAGCGTCGAGCGGACCCTGGCCGTCTGCGACGATCTGCTGCGGATGACGCACGCGGAGCGGGCACGGCTGGGCTTCATGCACCCCGGCCGGGTGGATGTGATCGGCGCCGGGGCCCTGGTCTGGTCGCTGGTCGTCCGCCGGGTAGCGAATGCGGCCGGTCTGACCACGGTCACCACGTCCGAACACGACATCCTGGACGGAATTGCCCTGGCCCTGGCGGCGGGCTCGGAGAACTCGGCGGTCTCACCGGAAGCCCCGGCCTGACCCGTCCGGAGCCATCGTCAGTAACCAGACCAGGTAGATGCCGCCGACGGCCGCCGTCACGAGCCCGACCGGAATCTGGAACGGGCTGAGCAGCCGCTGAGCGAGCAGGTCGGCGGCCGCCAGCACCACCGCACCCATGGCCATCGACGGAACGACGGCGACACCCGGTGAGTGGCTCAATCGTCGGGCGAGTTGCGGCGCGGCCAGCGCCAGGAAGCCGATCGGGCCGGCGGTCGCCACCGCGATCGCGGCCAGGGCGATGCCGATCGCGAAGGACGTCAGCCGCGCGCGGACGATCGGGACGCCCGTTCCCGCGGCCGCATCGTCGCCGAGCTCGAGCGCGCGGATCGTCCGGACCATGGCCAGGGTCGCGGGGAGGCAGACCGCCAGGGTCAACGCCAGCGGGAGGATCGGCAGCCAGCTGATCGCGTTGAGACTGCCGTGCTGCCAGGCCTTGGCGGTCTCGGCCGCCTCGATCGGTGCCCGGCTGAGCAGATAGTCGTTGACGGCCGCCAGCATGGCCCCGATGGCGATGCCGGAGAGGATCAGCCGGTCTCCGGTCAGGCCCCGGCGCAGCGCGAAGGTGACCACGACGACCGCGGTCAGTGCACCGCCCACGACGGTTCCCAGCAGGATCGCCCGGCTGGTCGCCGTGCCGATGACCAGGATCATCAGCAGACCGCCGGAGGCCGCGCCGGTCGTGAAGCCGATGATGTCGGGGCTGGCCAACGGATTGCGCGACGTGCTCTGGAAGATGGCCCCGGAGGTGCCCAGCGCGACTCCGACCAGCAGTGCCGCGATGACCCGGGGCAGACGTTGGTCGATCACGATGAATCGGTCGAGGTTCGATCCGGAGCCGGTCAACAACGTGTCCAGGGCCTGCCCGGGCGAGATCTCGTAGGCCCCGGTCAGCAGGGTGGCGACGGCGAGCAGCAGCGCCGTCACGGTGAGCAACAGCGTGACGATGCCGGAGCGGCGGTGGGTCAGCAGGGAGCCGCCCCACGGCAGCCGCCGCCGGACGTAGCCGGCCGGACGGTACGAGGCCTGCTTCGTCGTGCTCATCGGCCGGCCTGCTTGCGACCGGCGGTGAGCAGGAGCAGTAGCACGGGAGCGCCGATGAACGCGGTGACGATTCCCGCTTCCAGCTCGTGCGGCCGGGTGACCACCCGGCCCAGGATGTCGGCCGACAGCATGAGGACCGGACCGATCAGGATCGAGAGCACCAGTACGAGCCGCATCTCCACTCCGATCAGCAACCGCAGCAGATGCGGTACGGCGAGACCGACGAAGCCGATCGGTCCGGCGGCCGCCGTCGCGGCTCCGCACAGCACGGTGATCGCCACGAAGGTGGTGGCGCGCACGACCGGCAGACGGGCGCCCAGGGAGGTCGCCTGTTCGTCGCCCAGCGCCAACGCATTCAACGCGGGCCCGCTGAGCAACCCGAGCACCAGGCCGACTACCACGAAGGGAAACACCTGGGCGAGCACGTCGGTGCCGCGTTCCGCGACCGAGCCGATCACCCAGAACCGATAGGAGTTGAAGGCTTGGGTGTCGAACATCGTGATGACGCCGGTCAAGGCGCCGAGACTGGCGCTGAGCGCGGCGCCGGCCAGCACCAGCCGGGCGTGATCGCTGCGATGGGTCCGGCGGACGCTGATCACGTAGACGAAGCACGCGGTCACCGCGGCACCGCCGAGGGCGAACCACAGATACCCGGCGATACTGCCGACCCCGAGCACCGAGATGGCCACCACGACCGCGAAGGCGGCCCCGGCGTTGACCCCGAGGAGGCCCGGTTCGGCGAGCGGATTGCGGGTCAGGGACTGCATCAGCACACCGGCGACCGCCAGGGCGCTGCCCACGATCACGGCCAGCGCGGTGCGCGGCATCCGCAGCTGCCAGACGATGATGGACTCGGGGGTGGACGCACCCCGGTGGGTCAGACCCTGCCAGACATCGGTCAGCGGCAGGTCGCGCGAGCCGATCGCGAGACTGAGCATCCCCAGCAGACCGATAGCCACCACTCCGGCGACGACGACGCCGAGGGTGCGCCGCCGCCGGGCGACGCGGCGCTCGGCGAGGGTGTGGAAAGAAGGCTGAAAGGATGCTGAGGAAGCGTGGACCTTGGCCCTGGCATCGACCATGAGGTAAGGCTAAACTCACCTGCTTGTGAGGATCAACCCCGCATTTCGACGTCTTTTCCTGCCAGCAACCGCCGCTATTGTCATTGCTTTGGCCGGCTGTTCTTCCGGTTCCGGCAACGCCGATGTCACGTCGTCGTCCGAGAGTGGATCCACGTCGACGGTCGCGGAATATGTCACTCCGCGAACGATGCCGGAGGGCAAGGGAAGTGGAGCGGCCGACGGTGTTTTTCCCCGGACAGTCAAGCACTTTCAAGGTGAGACGACCCTGAGTGCGGCCCCGGCCAAGGTGGCGGTCATCTCGACCGGTCAGGCCGATGTGCTGCTGACCCTGGGCGTGGTACCGGCCGCCTCGACCGCCGGCGACGGTGCCGCCATGATTCCGCCGTATCTCTACGAGGCATTCCCGGACAAGAAATCGCAGCTCGATTCCGTCGTCAATCTCGGAACGCGGTTCGAGCCCGATCTGGAATCGCTGGCGAATGTGAAGCCGGACCTCATTCTCGTCAATGATGCCGGCAAAGACAGTGCCGCGCTCTATCAGAGTCTGAGCGCCATCGGGCCCACAGTCGTCACCCAGGGGACCGGGTTGTACTGGAAGCAGGACTTCCTGCTGGCCGCCGATGCCCTGGGCAAGACCGAGCAGGCGCAGACGTGGCTGGACGACTATCACGGCGAGGCCGCCGCGTTCGGCGAGTCGCTGGCGGAGAAGCCGACGGTGTCGCTGCTGCGCAAGAACGGCGACCGCATGCGGGTCTTCGGCGTCGCCTCCTTCGGCGGCTCGGTCGCCGAGGACATCGGGCTGTCGCGCCCGGAGAGTCAGACCTTCACCGACGAGACCTCGGTCGACATCAGCGGGGAGCAGCTCGACCAGGCCGATGCGGACTGGATCTTCTACGGCGTGCAGGGCGGCAACGACACCGAGGTCACCGGGCTGCCGTTGTGGCAGACCCTGAGCGCGGTCTCGGCTGAGCAGGCCGTCTCGGTCGACGACGACACGTTCTACCTCAACACGGGCCCGACCGCGGCGCGTGGGGTCCTCGAGCAGTTCACGTCGTCCTTGGGCTGAGGTGGGTCGGGAGAGTGGAGACCGTGCCTGCCCCGGCCGCCG
This sequence comes from Actinomycetales bacterium, assembly GCA_039812305.1. Classification (GTDB taxonomy): domain Bacteria; phylum Actinomycetota; class Actinomycetes; order Actinomycetales; family CAWJMD01; genus JBDIAG01. The sequence goes on from JBDIAG010000051.1 coordinate 11,645, forward strand.
GGCAGCGGCTCGCCGTCGAGGACATCTCGCTGGGCTACCCACGCTCGCAGACCGAGGTGCTGCGGAACCTGACCGGGCAGATCCAGGCCGGTCAGATGACAGTGATCGTCGGCGCGAACGCGTGTGGCAAGTCGACCTTGCTGCGCGCGTTCGGCCGCATCCTGCGGCCGACGTCGGGGGTGGTCACTCTGGACGGGCAGCCGGTCGAGGCGCTCACCCCGAAGGCGTTCGCCCGGGTGGTCGCACTGCTGCCGCAGTCGGCGATCGCACCGGACGGCATCACCGTCGGTGATCTCGTGGCTCGCGGCCGGTTTCCACATCAGAGCATGCTGCGGCAGTGGTCCGCCGAGGACGAGGCGGCCGTGGTCTGGGCGATGCAGCGCACCCGGACCATGGAGCTGGCCGATCGGCTGGTGTCCGACCTTTCCGGAGGTCAGCGACAACGCGTCTGGATCGCGATGGCGCTGGCGCAGCAGACCGACATCCTGCTGCTCGACGAGCCGACCACGTATCTCGATCTGGCCCACCAGTTGGATGTGCTCGATCTCTGCCGGGAGCTGATCGACGACCATGGCAAGACCATCGTGGCGGTTCTGCACGACCTCAACCAGGCCTGTCGCTACGCCG
>JBDIAG010000052.1:0-12222 GCA_039812305.1 Actinomycetales bacterium
TGCGCTCCTCCACTTCTCAGCCTACTGCGACTGCTCGGGCGATGATCGGCGAACCCGACGGTTGTGCTCCGCGGCACAGACCTCAGGCACCGGTCTCCTTCTGGATCCGCTGCCAGTTCGCCTCGACGTCGTCCAGGCCACCGCACATGAAGAACGCCTGCTCGGCGACATGGTCGTACTCGCCGTCGGCGATCCGGGTGAAGGCGTCCACCGTCTCGTCCACCGGCACGGTCGAACCCTCGATGCCGGTGAACTGCTTGGCGACGTAGGTGTTCTGGGACAGGAACCGCTGGATCCGGCGGGCCCGGTTGACCAGGATCTTGTCCTCCTCGGAAAGCTCGTCGATACCGAGGATGGCGATGATGTCCTGCAGTTCCTTGTTGCGCTGGAGGATCTGCTTGACGCGCACCGCGCAGTCGTAGTGGGCCTGACCGACGTAACGCGGGTCGAGGATCCGCGAGGTCGAGGACAGCGGGTCCACCGCCGGGTAGATACCCAGCGAGGCGATCTCACGGGAGAGCTCGGTGGTCGCGTCGAGGTGAGCGAAGGTGGTCGCCGGCGCCGGGTCGGTGTAGTCGTCGGCCGGCACGTAGATCGCCTGCATCGAGGTGATCGAGTGACCGCGGGTCGACGTGATCCGCTCCTGCAGCTGGCCCATCTCGTCGGCCAGGTTCGGCTGGTAGCCCACCGCGGACGGCATCCGGCCGAGCAGCGTGGAGACCTCCGAGCCGGCCTGGGTGAAGCGGAAGATGTTGTCGATGAAGAGCAGCACGTCCTGCTTCTGCACGTCACGGAAGTACTCGGCCATGGTCAGGGCGGAGAGCGCGACCCGGAGGCGGGTGCCCGGCGGCTCGTCCATCTGGCCGAAGACCAGCGCGGTCTGGCCGATGACGCCGGCCTCCTCCATCTCCACGATCAGGTCGTTGCCCTCACGGGTGCGCTCGCCCACTCCGGCGAACACCGACACACCGCCGTGGTCGCGGGCGACCCGGGCGATCATCTCCTGGATCAGCACCGTCTTGCCGACGCCGGCGCCGCCGAACAGGCCGATCTTCCCGCCCTGCACGTACGGAGTCAGGAGGTCGATGACCTTCAGACCGGTCTGGAACATCTGAGTCTTCGACTCGAGCATGTCGAAGGACGGCGCCTTGCGGTGGATCGCCCAGCGCTCTGCGGCCTGGAAGGACTCCCCCTCGCTGAGGTTCAGGCAATCGCCGACCACGTTGAAGACCTTGCCCAGCGTGGCGTCGCCCACCGGCACGGTGATGCCCTCGCCACGGTCGCGCACGACCATCCCGCGCACCAGACCGTCGGTCGGCTTGAGTGCGATCGCGCGCACCATGTTGTCGCCGATGTGCTGGGCGACCTCGAGCACCAACGTCTGCGGCTCGTCCATCAAGCTGAAGTCGATCTCGAGCGCGCTGTAGATGTCGGGCATGGCGCCGGAGGGGAACTCGATGTCGACAACCGGTCCGATCACCCGGGAGACCCGGCCCTCGCGACCGGTGGCGCCGGAAGCGCGGTTCTCAGTGGCTGTGGCGGTCATGTGCTCACTCTCGCTTGCGTTGGAAGAGTCTTCGGTTGGTGGCAGGGTGGTCAGCGCTCGGCGCCGGCGGAGGCCAGCGCGTCGGCGCCGCCGACGATCTCGCTGATCTCCTGGGTGATCTCGGCCTGGCGGGCCTGGTTGGCCAGCCGGGTGTACTTGCGGATGAGCTCCTCGGCGTTGTCCGTCGCGGACTTCATCGCCCGCTGTCGGGCCGCATGCTCGCTCGCGGCCGCCTGCAACATCATGTTGAAGAGCCGAGCGTGGATGTAGCGGGGAAGCAGCCGGTCCAACACGTCCTCGCCGCTAGGCTCGAACGAGTAGAGCGGCAGCAGGTCGTCCGGTTCGGGCTTGGTGATCGGCGGGATGACCTCGATCGGCAGCATCCGGACGACCACCGGCTCCTGGGTGACCAGACTGTGGAACCAGGTGAAGACGACATGGATCTCGTCCACCCCGCCCTCGGCCGACCCCTTGAGGAAGTCGCCGATGAGGCGCTGGCCGACCTCCCGGGCCTGCTCGATGGTCGGCCGGTCGGAGAAGCCGGTCCACTCCGCCGCCACCGGCCGCTTGCGGAACCGGTAGAAGGCCTGCCCCTTGCGTCCGCAGATGTAGTGGACGGGTTCGACGCCCTGCGTGCGCAGCCGCTCGTTCAGTTCGTCGCCCTTGCGCAGGACGTTCACCGAGTACGCGCCGGCCATACCGCGGTCGGCCGTCATCAGCACCACGGCCGCCCGCTTGACCTCACGCTCGGTGGTCAGCGGGTGGTCGGTGTGCGACAGCGTGGCGACCGCGGAGACCGCCTGGCTGATCGCCCTGGAATAGGGGTTGGAGTGCTCGACCGCCTGCCTCGCCTTGGCGATCCGGGAGGTCGCGATCAGCTCCTGGGCGCTGAAGATCTTCTTCAACGCCGTCGTGGACTTGATCCGGTTGCGGAAGATCCGCTGGTTAGCTCCCATCTTCGCCTCCTCTCTGCGTCGTCACTTCGTCCGGCCGGTAACCGTGGTCGTCACTTCTGCTTGACGATCTGCACCTGCTGGATCTCGCCGGTGTCCAGCGGCTCCGACTCCTCACGCCCGACCTGTTCACGCTGCTCCACGTCGCCCTTCTGCGCGAAGTGGGTGCGCTTGAACTCGGCGACGATCTTCGTCAGTTCGGCTTCGGTGGAGTCTTCGAACTTCGACGACTCGCGGATCGAGGTGAGCACGGTCGAGTTGCGGCGCAGGTGCTCCAGCAGGTCCTTCTCGAACCGGCGGACATCGCTGACCGGGACGTCGTCCAGCTTTCCGGTGGTACCCAGCCAGATCGAGACGACCTGCTCCTCCACCGGGTACGGGCTGTACTGGGGCTGCTTCAGCAGCTCCATCAGCCGCTGCCCGCGGGACAGCTGCTGGCGCGAGGCCGCATCGAGGTCGGAGGCGAACAGCGCGAACGCCTCCAGCGCGCGGTACTGGGCCAGGTCGACACGCAGCGAGCCGGCCACCGACTTCATCGCCTTGATCTGCGCGGCACCACCGACCCGGGAGACCGAGACACCGACGTTCATCGCCGGGCGCTGGTTGGCGTTGAACAGGTCGGACTCGAGGAAGATCTGGCCGTCGGTGATGGAGATGACGTTGGTCGGGATGTAGGCGGAGACGTCGTTCGCCTTGGTCTCGATCACCGGCAGACCGGTCATCGAGCCGGCGCCGAGGTCGTCGGAGAGCTTCGCGCAGCGCTCGAGCAGCCGCGAGTGCAGGTAGAAGACGTCACCCGGGTACGCCTCGCGGCCCGGCGGACGGCGCAGCAGGAGGGACACCGCACGGTAGGCCTCGGCCTGCTTGGAGAGGTCGTCGAAGACGATGAGGACGTGCTTGCCCTCGTACATCCACTGCTGGCCGATCGCCGAGCCGGTGTAGGGCGCGAGGTACTTGAAGCCCGCGGCCTCCGAGGCCGGGGCAGCCACGATCGTGGTGTACTCCAGGGCACCCGCCTCTTCCAGAGCACCCCGCACGGAGGCGATCGTCGAGCCCTTCTGACCGATCGCCACGTAGATGCAGCGAACCTGCTGCGTGGGGTCGCCCGTCTCCCAGAACTGCTTCTGGTTCATGATCGTGTCGATCGCGACGGTGGTCTTGCCGGTCTGCCGGTCGCCGATGATCAGCTGGCGCTGGCCACGGCCGATCGGCGTCATCGCGTCGATCGCCTTGATGCCGGTCTGCAGCGGCTCGTGGACCGACTTGCGCTGCATCACCGTGGCGGCCTGCGTCTCCAGGGGACGGCGGCCGGTGGCCGCGATGTCGCCCAGGCCGTCGATCGGCTCACCCAGCGGGTTCACCACGCGGCCCAGGAAGGCGTCGCCCACCGGCACCGAGAGGATCTGGCCGGTGCGCTTGACCTCCTGGTCCTCCTCGATGCCGTCGAAGTCACCGAGGACGACGACGCCGATCTCGCGAACGTCCAGGTTCAGCGCCAGCCCGAGAGTGCCGTCGGCGAAGGTCAGCAGCTCGTTGGCCATCACACCGGGCAGGCCCTCGACGCGGGCGATGCCGTCCGCCGCCTCGGTGACGCGGCCGACCTCCTCCCGAGACGCCGCGCCGGGGTCGTAGGACTGGACAAAGGAGTCCAGTGCGTCCCGGATCTCCTCCGGTCGGATCGTCAGCTCCGCCATGGTGCTCGGTTCTCCCGTTCAGGTTCTTCTGGCTGGTACGTCGGGTGGTCAGCGCCCGCTGAGGCGCCGGTCGGCCTCGGAGAGGCGGGAAAAAATGCTGCCGTCGATGGTGTCCTCACCGATGCGGACGAGCAGGCCGCCGATCAGTTCCGGGTCGACGTCGAGATTGAGATGGACGTTGCGGCCGTAGAGCCGGGTCAGCGCGGCCCCCAGACGCGCCTGCTGAGCCTCGGTCAGCGGCACTGCGGAGGTCACGACGGCGACACTGCGGTTGCGCCGCTGGGCGGCGACCCGGCCGATCTCCTCCAGGAGCGTCTCGAACCGCTGGCCCCGGGGATAGGCGGCCGCCTGCCGGATCAGCACCAGAGCCTGCGGCCCGACCTTGCCGTGCAACAGGCGGGCCACCAGGGTGGCCTTGCGTTGCGCCGGCGCCGAGCGATCGGCGATGGCGCTCTGCAGTCGCGGGTCGCTGGCGACGATCCGGCCGAAGCGGAACAGGTCGTCCTCGAGCTGGTCGAGCCTGTTCTCCTGTTCGGCAGCGGCCACCGTGGCCAGGATGCCGAGGTGTTCGCAGGCATCGCCCAGATCCCGGGCGGCGGACCAGCGCGATCGCGCCAGCCCGCAGACCACGTCCGTCGTCACGTCGGAGACCCGGCCGCTGAGCAGCCAACGCGCCAGCGCCGCCTTCGCCTCGCTGTCCGCATTCGGGTCGGTCAGGGCCCGGCGCAGGGCGGCGGACGAATCGAGCAGCCGGGCAACACTGAACAGCTCGTCCCCCAGCGGCCCGGCCTGAGCACCGGAGAGCAGGGGCTCGAGCCGTTCGGTGGCCGCCGCGAGGCTGTCGGCACTGGCGCCACGCATCAGTAGGTCACTCCTTCGTGGATGCAGCCGACCGGAACTGCTCGGCGTCGGCCTGTTCGAGCTCGGAGATGAACCGGTCGATCACGCCCGACTGGCGCACGGAGTCCTGCAGGGACTCCCCGACGATCCGGCCGGCGAGATCGGTGGCGAGGCGACCGACGTCCTGCCGGAGGCTGACGACCGCCTGCTGGCGCTCCGCCTCCAGCTGCCGCTGGGCCGACTCGACGATCCGGTTGGCTTCCTCCTGGGCCTTGCTGCGCAGGTCTGCGGCGATCGCGGCCGCGTCGGCGCGAGCCTGCTCGCGGATGCCGTTGGCCTCGTCCCGCGCACCAGCGAGCTGGGCACGGTACTCGTCAAGCACCTGTTGGGCTTCCTGCCGCTCCCGGGCCGCCTCGGCGACGCTGCCTTCGATGGCGGCGGCACGCTCGGAATAGGCCTTCTCCAGCATCGGGACGACGAACTTGCCGTACACGATGAGGACGATCGCGAAGCAGATCAGGCCGACGACCAGCTCGCCGGGGTGCGGAATGATCGGTTCGGCGGTGGCCCAGAAGCCACCCTCCTCATGCTCCGCAGCGGCGAGGACCGGACGACTGAACAAAGTCAGCATGTGATCCTCCTAGCGATTCTCGACGCCTCAGGAACGGAAGACGAAGGCGAGCGCCAGACCGAAGATGGCCAGCGCCTCGACCAGCGCCATACCGGTGAAGGCGATCGTCTGCAGCATGCCGCGGGCCTCCGGCTGACGCGCCACGCCGTTGATGTATGCGGCGAAGATCAGGCCGACGCCGATGCCGGGGCCGATGGCTGCGAGGCCGTAGCCGAGGATGGCGATGTTGCCGCCCATGGGTATCTTTCCTCTCGGTTGGCCGGAGCCTTCGCTCCGGGGTCTGGGGGAACCGACTGGGCGTCGGCTCACGTGCGGGTCGTGGTGGTCAGGTCAGTGGTGATCGGACAAGCTGTCGGAGATGTACAGGGCCGCCAGCAGGGTGAAGATATAGGCCTGCAGGAACTCCACCAGCATCTCGAAGAAGGTCATGATGGCGGCCATCGCGAACGGGCCGATGCTCATCACCACCCCGGAAGCGCCGCCGTGCAGCAGCAGGTACTCCCCACCCAGCGCCATCAGCATCAGCAGGATGTGGCCGGCGAACATGTTGCCGAAGAGCCGCAGGGCCAGCGTGACCGGGCGCGTGAAGAAGTAGGTGATCAGCTCGATCAGGAAGAGCGGCAGCACGAGCCAGCCCGGCAGACCCGGCGGCACCAGGCTCTTGAAGTAGCCCACCAGACCGCGACGCTTGACACCCAGGTACAGGTAGAGCAGGTAGACGATGATCGTCAGCGCGATCGGGAAGCCGACCCGGGACATCGTCGGGTACTGCAGCACCGGGATGATGCCGAACACGTTGTTGACCAGGATCAGGAAGAAGAAGCTGAACAGCAGCGGCAGGTAGGGCCGGAAGTTCTTCTCACCGAGCAGATCCCGCGCGATCGAGTGCCGCACGATGTTGTAGGTCGACTCCCAGAGCCACTGGCCCTTGGTCGGCACGACGGCGAGATTGCGGCTCCAGACCAGGCCGAGCACCACCACCAGGACGGTGGAGATGATCATCAATGCCATCGGACGGGTGAAGGCCCACGCACCGTCACCGATCAGCGGCTGCCAGAAGTCGGAGGGCCCCGGGGGGTGGAAGCCGGCTCCTTCGCTGGCGAGGTGAATCGACATCACCCGTGCTCCTCCGTTGTCGTCTCGCTGCGTTGCTCGTCACTGCCGTACCTGGTCCGCCCATGCTTCGGCTGGCCGTCATCGACCGTCTCCGAGTGTGGGCTTCGCCCCGTACCGTACCGGAACCAGGCGACAGTCAAGGCAAACACCATGCCGACGGCCAGCCCGACCCCCACGATGAAGGACGTTCCGAGCCAGCGGTCGAGCAGATACCCCGGAATCCCGAACAGGATCAGCGCACTGATGAGCAGGTTGATCGTGCCGTAGGCGCTGCTGTCGGGCAGGGGTTCGATGTCGGCCAGCGTCGGCAGGACCTTCCGCCGTAGCGGTACGTGCCCTGGCCGCTTCTCGCCCACAACCACCGTTCTCGTCGTTCCGTCATCGCGTCGGTTTCGCGACGGAGGCAAGTCAACCATGTTCGGACGTTGTCGTGCGCGCGCCACTGCCGGTCGAGCCATAGCGCCCACAGGGTGGAAGCTTGACAGGAGATTCAGGAGCCGGTCACTAATTCGACGGTTGCAATCGTGCGACCGCGCCCACGCCAGTCGACAGCCCTTCTATTGGTCATATACCGCAAAGCGGGCTTTGCGGAAAGCATAGGCGTGGCCGGCGAGCCAAAATGTGCCACAACAGATCACCGCGGCAGCGAAGGCGATGCCGGACAGCCCCCTGACGTCGTACAGGGCGACGAGAAGCACGAGCAGTAGGCCCACCTTGGTGGCATAGGCACCGACGGCGACCGCCATCACCATCTCCGGTTTCAGCCGCCTCGTCCATCGCATCAGCAAGAGGCTGACTGTGAAAAACACCACGGTCACAACCGTGCCGAGCCCGGCGCCGAGCAGTCCCGGCAGCCCCTGCAGCAGAGCCGCCGTGAGCGTGACCGCCGCGCCCACCAGGACGGCCAGGGCCAGCGGCGGCACCAGCAGCTGGCCGGCGGCGTCCCGTCTATCCACGGGCCCGCCGCCAGCCGGGCAGGGCCGCGGTGACGATGCCGGCGATCACGACGGTGCACAGCCAGATCGGCAGCAGCACCTTCCAGCTGACGAAGGCGGTGGCGACGGCCCCGAAGGAGACCACTCCCGTCCAGGTACACATCACCAGCACCGCGCGCGCGTGCGAATGCCCCAGGTCGAGCAGGCGGTGATGCAGATGGAGGCGGTCCGGAGCGAACGGCGACTGCCCCTTGCTGAGCCGCCGGATCACCGCGAAGCCGAAATCGGCGAGGGGCAGGATCAGCACCGCCAGCGGCAGCAGCATCGGCAGGAAGGCGGGGATGAGCTGTCCCTGGGAGACGACCACCGGATCGACCTGACCGGTGATCGCGATCGAGGACGCGGCGATCAGCAGCCCCAGCTGCATGGCGCCGGAGTCGCCCATGAAGATCGCGGCCGGGTGGACGTTGTGCGGCAGGAAGCCGACGCAGCTGCCCACCATCGCCACCGTCACCAGGGCGGCGAGGCTGGAGTAGTCGAACGGGCTGGCCTGACGGGTGAGCAGATAGGCATAGATGAAGAAGGCGCTGCCGGCGACCGCCATCATTCCGGCTGCCAGCCCGTCGAGACCGTCGATGAAGTTCACCGCGTTGATGGTGACCACGACGACCATGATGGTGAGCAGGAGGAACAGGCCACCGGAACCGACCGTGACCCCACCGAGCGGCAGGGAGACGATCTGCACGCCCTGCCAGGCCAGCAGGCCCGCCGCGACCACCTGTCCGGCGAGTTTCGCCCACCAGTCCAGGCCCCAGACGTCGTCGATCGCGCCGATCGCCGCGATCAGGGTCGCCGCGCCGAGGATGCCCCAGGGCGACTGGGTCGAGTCGAAGACCGGTTGCAGGAACGGCATCGGCCTGGCCACCGCGAAGCTCGCGGCGACCCCGGCGAGCATGGCGAGCCCACCCAGCCGCGGGGTGGGAACGGTGTGGACGTCCCGATCTCGCGGGACGGTCATCGCGCCCTGGCGCTCGGCGATCCGGCGCACCACCGGCACCATCAGATAGGTCACCCCGGCGGCGATCAGCATGACGAAGAGGTAGGTACTCATGGGCCGCCGGCGCCGGCCCCCCGCCCACCTTCCGGCGGCTCGTCCGTCCCCACCTCGGCACGCCTCGCCTCGCGCTCGGCGAAAGCCCGCCGGGCGTCGTAGCTCGACGCCACGAGCGGCTCCGGGTGACGCTGGGAGAAGGCACGCCGCGCGTCGTAGGTCTCCTGGGTCGCCGTGGTCGATTCCGACGGTGACGTGGTCGAAGATGCCGGTCGGACGGGTTCGGAATCGACCGACCCGGACTTCGCCGACCCCGACTTCGCCGGCCCCGACTCGACCGTCCCAGAATCTGCCGACCCGGAGTGCGCCGGCCCGGACTCCCCCGGCCCAGACTCCACCGACCCAGATTCGACCGGCTGAGACTCGTCCGCCCCAGACTTGGCCGACCCAGACTTGACCGGCCCGGACTCCCCCGGCCCGGCCCCGTCCGAAGGCTGCTTCGCAGTGGCGAGCTTCTCGGAATCCGACGGCCGGCGTGCCGCCGACTCTCCGCCACCGGGCGCCGGGGTGTCACCATCCTTGCCGACCACCCCCGGAACCACGTCGCGAAGCTGTTCCAGAGACACCGCCCCGTCGCGCACGACGGTCAGCCGCGGACCGGTGGCGTCGACGATCGTCGAGGCCACGGTGGCCCGCAGCGGACCGGCCTCGAGATAGACCTCGACGTCGGTGCCCAACTGGCCCTGCGCCTGCGCCGCGGTGGCCACCGGAGGCCGTCCGCTCAGGTTGGCCGAGGACACGGCCAGCGGCCCGCAGGTACGCAGCAGATCGAGCGCCACCGGGTGATCCGGCACCCGGACCGCCACGGTGCCCGCGGTGTCGCCGAGATCCCAGGCCAGAGAAGGCTGGGCCCGGCAGATGATGGTCAGGCCACCCGGCCAGAAGGCCTCGGCCAGGGCGAGGATCTCCTCGGAGAGGTCGGTCGCCAGGCCACTCAGGACGTCCCGGCCGGCGATCAGCACCGGCGGCGGCATCGAGCGATCCCGTCCTTTGGCGGCGAGAAGGGACGCCACGGCACCCGGATTGAACGCGTCCGCGCCCACGCCGTACAAGGTGTCCGTGGGCAGGACCACGAGACCCCCGCGACCGATCGCGGCGGCGGCGGTGCGCAGTCCGTCCTCTCGCTGGGTGTCGTCGCTGCAGTCGAACGTGCGGCTCACCCGTTCAGTCTGTCATTGCTCGCGGCTTCCCCCGTACAGTCACGGCGCCGTGGCGTTGCGATCTTCGACTCCACCCGGGCACCACGCTCCTGACCCTGCCCGGCAGGCCCGCGATGTCGGGACCGAGCCACGCTGGACGGATCCGGACTTCCACACCGGCGCGGATCGCCGGCTCAGGTGGCATTGGTCATCCAGCGATGACCGGACGGATCCCGGAACACCGCCACTCGGCCGTGGTCGCTGTCTTCCGGACCACGGTCCAGCCGCGCCCCGCCGGCCACCGCCCTCGTCACCACCGCGTCGACATCTGCTACTTGCAGATGAAGGGTGACCGCGGCGCCCCGGGCCGGGTCGGGTGCGGCGACGCCGGCGGATTCGAACTCGTCGGACATCATCAGTCGCGAGTCCCCGATGGTGAGCTCCACGTGACCGACCCGGCCGTCCTCCATGATGATCGGCTCGTAGCTCACCTGGGCCTCGAAGACCGTGGTGTACCAGTCGATGGCGGCGCGGGCGTCGGCGACGCAGAGATACGGAATGAGATCAGACATGGTGAGCCTCCTCGCTGTCGGCTGTCTCGGTGGCTGGGTGATGTGACTCGATCGGTGACATGAAGGACCACAGTCCGCCTTCACAGTCGTGGACGTCGTACTCGCGCACTCCGTACGGCATGTCGCGCGGCGGATGGGCCACCTGGGCACCGCAGGCCAGCACTCGGGCGTAGTGGGCGTCCACGTCCTCGACCATGACGGCCATGCAGTGGGTGCTGGCACCCAGGGCCGCCGGCGAGGCCAGGCCCTGCTGCTGCGAGGACGGATGCATCCACAGGACGCCATCGCCGACGTGAAGCTCGCCGTGGATGACCCGGCCGCTGTCGTCACGGCTGAGCCGGCCGGGGCCGAAGCCGAACACCGTCACCAGGAAGTCGTGCGCGGCCTCGATGTCGTCGTAGACGAGCAGGGTGATCCGCTGTCGGATGCCGTCATCGAGACCGCCCACCTCGGCCAGGGCGGCCAGGAGTTCTTCGTCGGTGGCGGAATGGGCGTTCAGCGCCTCCTGGAGGCCCACCACGCGCTCGCGGTGGTGACCCAGCGCCTGCAGGCGGCGGTCGACCTCGGCCAGGTGATCGGCCACGCACTGTGACAGCGACCGCTCTTCGCGCAGCGCGGTGGCGATCTCGGCCAGCGGGGTTCCCAGCTGTCGGAGCAGACCGATCCGATACAGCCGGGTCAGGTCGTCGGGCCCGTAGACGCGGTGGCCGCCCTCCTTCCGCTGCGACGGCGGCAACAGGCCGATCTCCTCGTAATAGCGCAGGGTGCGGGTACTCAGCCCGGTGCGCTCCGCCACCTGCCCGATCCGCCACAACGCCATAACCCGACGCTATGCCTTACCGCCACGTCAACTTCAAGCCCGCACGGTGGGTCGTCCGCCTCACGGGTTGAGGCGAGCGGCCGCGCGCTTGACCAGGTGTTCGCGCGTTGACCGGTTGTCGGCCGAGCAGCCAGCGATCCCCGGCTGCTCGACACATACCTGGTCAACACGCGAATAGGCGGCTGCCCGCTCTCCCTCACCGGTGAGGCGATTCACCCACTCGGGCGACCACGTACCGGGGGCGACCGGACAGGTCAGAGTGAGGGGTGACAGACCCGTAGCCCAGGGCGGCCATCTCGGCCATGAGATCGGGCTGTCCCTCGTCGTGGTGCTCCAGCACCAGGGTGCCGCCGGGTTTCAGGAGGGCGAGGGCGCGCCGGGCGATGCGCACCGGGAACTCCCAGCCCCGCGAACCGCCGAACAGGGCCAGCGGCGGGTCCAGGCACGCTTCCGGGGCGAGCTCCTGGGCGTCCGGTACATACGGCGGGTTGCTCACGACCACGTCGACCGCGCCGTCGAGGTCAGCCAAGGTGGCCGGATCAGCGGCGTCGCCGACGATCAGCCGCACCGAGTCGGGCAGATTGCGGCGGGCGAAAGCGGCTGCAACACTATCGATCTCGACGGCATAGAGACGCACGCCGGGAACCTCGTCGGCGAGCGCGGCGGCGATCGCACCGCTGCCGGCGCACAGGTCGACCACCGTCACCGGCGCGCCGGCGGCGACCAGGGCCGTCCGGGCAGCGGAGATGGCCGCGCCGGCGACCAGCTCGGTCTCCGGGCGAGGAATGAACACGCCCGGGCCGACGGCCAGCCGGACATTGCGGAACCAGGCCTCGCCGGTCAGATGCTGCACCGGTACTCCGGT
>JBDIAG010000053.1:0-12216 GCA_039812305.1 Actinomycetales bacterium
TCCCGACCATCCTGCTGCTCTACCTGCTCGCCTTCGGCATGCCCGCGCTGGGCCTGCGGGGAATGCCGAACTCGCTGTTCTTCTGGGCCTTGGTGGCGTTGGTCCTGTCCTACGGGGCCTATGTCGCGGAGGTGATGCGGGCCGGGATCGAATCGGTGCACCCGTCCCAGCTGGCATCGGCCGAGACCCTCGGGCTGAGCAGATGGCAGACGATGCGGTGGGTGGTCATTCCGCAGGCCATCCGGCGCATTGTCCCTCCGCTGCTGAATGATTTCGTCTCGCTGCAGAAGGACACGGCCCTGGTTTCGTCGGTCGCGCTCTTCGATGCCGCCTATGCCGCCCGCGACTACGCGAACTTCAACTTCAATTTCACTCCCCTCGTCGTCGTCGCGGGATTCTTCATCGCGATGACCGTGCCCCTGGCCCGCTTGACCGACTGGCTGCAGCGGCGGCTGATGCGTCGCGAACGGGCGGGTGCCCGGTGACCGCGTTGCTGGAGGTTCGGGCACTGCGCAAGACGTACGGGGAGCGCGTCGTCCTGCGGGATATCGACCTGACCGTCTCGACGGGTGACGTCGTCTGTCTGATCGGCTCCTCGGGCTCCGGCAAGTCCACGCTGCTGCGCTGCCTCGACCTGCTCGAGGACATCGACGACGGGACGATCCATCTCGAGGGCGTCGAGATCTCCGATCCGCTGGTCGATCTGCGGACCGTGCGGCGGCGGGTCGGAATGGTCTTCCAGGCCTACAACCTCTTCCCGCATCTGAGCGTGCTCGACAACATCACCCTCGCCCCGCGCAAAGTGCACGGGCAGTCGCGCGAGCAGGCGACGTCGTACGCTCGCGAGCTGCTCGAACGCTTCGGCCTCGCCGACAAGGCCTCGGTGCATCCCGACCGCCTCTCCGGCGGCCAGCAGCAGCGGGTGGCGCTGATCCGCGCACTGGCCTGCCGTCCGCACCTGCTGCTCCTGGACGAGATCACCGCCGCCCTCGACCCCGAACTGGTGGGCGACGTCCTCGCCGCGGTGCGTTCGCTCGCCGACGAAGGCGTCACGATGATTCTGGCCACCCACGAGATGGCCTTCGCACGCGACGTCGCGACGACCGTGTGCTTTCTCGATGGCGGACGGATCCTCGAGCACGGTCCGCCGGCGGAGATCTTCACCTCGCCCCGCCAAGAACGCACCCGCAGATTCCTGGCCCGGGTCCTCCCCGCGGGATGAGCCCGTGCTTCGGGAACGAAACTCATGCTTCCCCCGGAGGGTGCGACTCGGATTGAATGGCGGCTATGCGCAGATTCCTCAGTGTGATGATCGTTGCCTTCGCCACCGCCACGGCTCTCGTCGGCTGCGGCTCCAGTTCAGAACCCGCCGCCGAGACGACCTCGGCCACCGGTGGCGGGAGTGAGACCACCGACGCCGGCGGAGGCGAGACCACGGACGCCGGCTCCGCCGAGGAGGCGTCCGCCACCATCACCATCGAGAACTTCGGCTACGGCGACCCGGTGACCGTCGCCCCGGGCGCGACGATCAGGGTGATCAACAAGGACTCGGCCAGACACGACGTCGACGCCTTGGACGGCGCGTTCCAGACAGACCTGCTCAACCAGAACGAGGAGCTGACCTTCACCGCGCCGACCGAGCCCGGCGAGTACGAGTACACCTGCAGCGTCCACCCGCAGATGCGCGGCACGCTCATCGTCGACGCCGCGGCCGGCTGAGGTCCGCGCCATGCCGGCCACGAGGGTGCCGCCACCCCTGTGGGCCCTGATCTGGGTCGCCGCCCAGGCCGTGCTCACACGGCTGGCCGGCGGCCGGCGCCGATTCCCCGGCCAGACCGTCGTGACGGCCACCCTCGCGGTCACCGGGGTCGCGCTGGCGGGTGCCGGGGCGCGCGAACTACGGCGGCACGGAACGCAACTCGAACCGATGGATCCGTCGAAGACCGTGACCCTGGTCAGTTCCGGGATCTACCGCCGCACCCGCAACCCGATCTATCTCGCCCTGGCCCTGTTGCTCTCGGCCAACGCCGCCCGCACCGGCAGACGCCGAGCCCTGCTCGCAGTGGCCGGATTCGTGGCCTGCCTGACTCCACAGATCCACGCCGAGGAACGGGCGCTGCAAGCCACGTTCGGCGATACCTACCGCGACTACCGAGCGGCCACCCGGCGCTGGCTCTGATCCGTGCCCGTGAGGGGCTGGGTCACGCGGTCACGTCGGCGGACTCGGCGGTGACCGGCGGCTCCGCCGACCACGGGAAGACGATCCACTCGGCGGTGTGGCGCCAGACGTAGTCGGGCTGCACCACGGTGGTCGGCTTGGCGTAGAGCACCGCGCTGCGAGCCTCCGCTCCGAGACCGTGGAGAAGGTCGAGGACGAGCGCCAGGGTGCGTCCGGAGTCGGCCACGTCGTCCACCACGAGCAGCCGCTTGCGGCGGATCGACTCGGTGTCGAGCTTCGGCGCGAGCAGCACCGGATCCGGCAGCGTGGTGTGCACGTCGGTGTAGAACTCGACGTTGATCGCATCGGCCAGCTTCAGACCGAGCGCGTAGGCGAGACCACCGGCCAGGAGCAGCCCACCCCGGGCCACGGCGATGACGATCTCGGGCTTGTAGTCGCCTTGGGCGATGGTGATGGCCAGCTCCCGGGTGGCATCACCGAAGCCCTGCCAGGTCAGGACCTCCTTGATCACGAGGTCGCGGGAGTCGGCGTGGAACGCGGTCATGACGCGACACTAACCGGCATCGTCCACCTGTCTCCATCGAACTGCCCCATCGAAGCTCCTGTCTGTGAGTTGGTCCTACGGCTTCGGCCGGAAGCCACGGTCGGTCAGCAGCCGGGTCATCCGGCCCGCCACCTCCGTCTGGTCGAGCGTGGTGAGCCGCCCGTCGGCGACGACCCTTCTGCCCGCGACGAACACGTCGCGAGGACGGCGCCCCGGCGAGGCCCACAACAGGCCGGCCACCGGGTCGGCGATCCCCGCGTCGGCGACTCCGGTCACGTCCCACACGCAGACGTCGGCGGCCGCCCCCGGCCGTAAGTGACCGAGTTCCGAGCGGCCGAGCCCGACCGCCGAGCCCTCGGTCGCCATCGCCAGCACCTCCCGGGCCGGCAACGCCGGGCCGAGCAGCCCGGAGACCTGCATCGCGAGGCGGGCGTCCGCCAGCAGGTGACCGGCGTCGTTCGAACCGCCGCCACTGGTTCCGAGTCCGACGACGACTCCCGCGGAACGCAGCTCGGCGACCGGCGCGATCCCCCAGCCCATCGGGACGTCGCAGCCGGGAGCGTGGGTCGCGGTGACTCCGGCAGCGGCGAGCCGCTCGACCTCACCGGGCACCAGCTCACACAGGTGCGCGAGGGTGACGTCCGGTGCGACCCAGCCCCACTCCTCGAGCAAGTCCAGGGGACGACGTCCGTAGCGGTCCAGCGCCACCGCGACGTCGACCTGCTCGTTGGCCTGGGTGCGCCGGCGCAGGCCACGGCGAGCCGCGACCTCGCCGAGCAGTTCGAACGTCTCCCGCGAGTCCGAATGCACGCCGGCGGGTCCCACGGCGACCTGCACCCCGCCGTCGTCCGACACCCCGCCCGGCGCGTCGCCGACCAGGGCGGCGGCGATGGCGTCCGCGCTGAGAGCCGCCTCCTGCGGATCGTCGCGCGCGGAACCACGGACGAAGACGAGCCGCGCACCGATCGAGGCCGCCGCTCCGGCGACCGACGACGCGATCTCGACGGTGTCCGACGTGCTCAGGCCGCCCGGCCAGGTGAGGTGATGGTCGGCCACGGTCGTCACCCCGCACAGGAGCCCCTCGGCCAGCCCGACGGCAGCGGCCGCCGATGCCAGCTCCGCGTCCACGCCGACCCGAGCGTAGGCGTCGGCCATCGTCGGCAGCCACACCCGCATCGGCACTCCCCGAGTGGCCGGGATGGTCCGAAAAGCACTCTGCAGCAAGTGATGATGTGCATTGACGAGTCCGGCGGTGAGCACGCACCCGGAGACGTCGAGGACCGCCTCGTCGCCGGTCGGTTCCGCCACCACGACCCCGTCGCGCAGGACGAGATCTCCGACGCACTCCTGCCCGTCGTCCACGACGATCGCCCGGGCACCGGCCAGCCGCACGCCGCTCCGGTGGGGCCTCTCCTCAGCCGGCAAGGAGCGTCACCGTCCACGGCGCGGACAGACTTTCGCGGGCGTATTCGGCCCGGCGGCTCGCGGTGCGCTCGCTGCCGAACCAGAACGTCATCCGCAGCGGCCGGACGAGGAATCCGATCCACGTCTCCGGCGGAGAGAATCCATCCGGATGCTCGGCCGCGAACTCGGCCCACGCGGCGACCCGCTCCGATTGCGGCAACGCCGCGAACTCCCGCGTGTTCTGCCAGGCGAGCTGCTGCAGGTAGGCGCCGCGCGCCGCGTAGGCCCGCGCCTGCTCCTCCGGCGGCGCGACCTCGGCCAGCCCTTGAACCACCAGCTGGTGTGCCTCCTCGACGAGCGGGACACATAACGCCACCGCGGGATTCTCCTTGATCTGCAGGACCTTCCGCGAGAAGGAGTCAGTGTGGAAGTAGAACCCGCCGGCATCGAACTCACTGAGCAGCACCGAGCGGGCGTCCAGGAAGCCGTTCGCCCCGTGGGTCGCCAGCGTCATCAGCGGCCGGTCCGGATCGTCGTTGGCCGGCAGCCACTCGGCCGCCAGCGAGAACGGGTCGCCGGGCAGCCGGCCGAACTCGTCCGCACTCAACGGGCGCTCTCCTCCCCCGCCCGCGCGCCGATCGGCCACCGCGCGATCTCGGCGATCGTCGTGACGCCGTCGGTCACGAGTCCGGCCGCGATCTCCGCACCGCGCTCGGCCGTCGCCCCGCTCGGGTCGCCGACCACCCCGTCGAAGCCGAAGTCGTCGGAGAGCCATCCGAAGTGCACCGGAGACGGACCGAAGCCGATCCGGGAGAAGGACGCCAGCTCCTCCGGCACCGCGCGCGAGCCGAGGGTCACATCGACGAGATCCGGGCGCAGGTGCATCATCAGCGCGGTCTCGCCGTAACCGCCATGGATGCCGAAGCCGAACTCGTCCGGGCCGTCCACGCCGTCCCCCGCCGGGATCCGGACGTGATCGATGAACGTGCGCAGACCGAAGCGACGCCGCAGCTCCCGCAACGCGATGGTCAACGAGCCGACGTTGCCGCCGTGGCCGTTGTAGAAGAGCACCGTCCGCGCCGGTGTGCGGGCGATGCACCGTCCGAGGTCGACGAGGGTGGCGTGGAAGGTCTCCGGCGAGAGCGTCAACGTACCTGGAGCCCAGCTGTGCTCGTCCGACTTCGTGCAGGACAGCGTCGGGAGCTGCCAGACGTGGTGACCGGCCTCGACGGCCGCGGCGACGATCCGTCCGGCGATCGACTCCGCCATGATCGCGTCGGTCGCCAGCGGCAGATGCGGGCCGTGGTGCTCGACCGCGCCCGTCGGCAGCACCAGGATCGACTCCGGGGTGAGCCGATCGGCGACCGCCGGCCCGCTCAGCTCCGCGAAGAGCCGCGAACTCACAGCTGACTTCCGGTCGAGACCGCGTTCTCGTCCTGGAACTTGCCCGGGTTGAGCAGGCCCTGCGGGTCGGTGCGGCGGGCGAACTCACGCGTCGCCTCCGGCTCGTAGTCCACGAACCACTGGTGCGGGTTGTGATATCCGATGCCGAGCGCCTCGATCTTGGCGAAGCCCGCGTAGACCTGCTCCGCCGAGTGGTACCGGCCGGCGAGCATGCCGATCGGCCTCCCCCGCTGCGCCTCGATGTGGAGCATGCCGCCCTCGTAGACCTCGTGCAGCTCGTCGATCCGCTCGACCAGGCCGTCCCCGATCACCTCGATATGGAAGTAGGTGTCCGGATAGGCCTTCTGCAGCCATTCGATCGGATGGTTGTAGCTGGTCATCGAGAGCTTGACGCACGCCTGCGGGCCGGCGCGGACGTCCTCGACCCGGCCGCCGGCACCCTCGACGAGCGCGGTGGTGGCGGCCACCGTGGACGCGTCCAGGATGGCACGCAGGCTCGCCTTGCCCGGGACGATCGCGGGGTCGGCGGGAAGTGCCTCGGCGAGGGTGGCGAGATCGCCGGAGACGAGCCGGGGCGCGGGCTCCAGCCGCCCGATCTCGCGGACGATCGACAGCAGGTCGTGGAAGTCGTCGAAGCTGGCGAAGAAGGCGCGCCAGTCCTGCAGCGGCTCCAGCCGGACGGTGACCCGCACGATGACGCCGACCGTCCCGTACTTGTGCAGGTACGGCTCGGTGTCCGGCTCCTCGACGTGGATCAGGGTCGCGTCCGGCGTCGCGTGCACGACATCGAGGGCGGTGACGAAGCCGGTGTGCAGCATGCCGTGCTTGATGGATCCGGTACCGCCGGAGCCGCCGGACACGAACCCACCGATCGTGGACTGCGCCGTCGACGGATACATCAGCACCTGCTGGCCGGCCCGGTTCGCCATCTGCTCGATCGCGATCAGGGGAGCGCCGGCCTCGGCGACCAGGTAGCCCTCCCCCACCTCGACGATCTTGCGGAGCCTGGACAGGTCGAGGACGAGACCGCCGCCCATCGGCAGGGTCTGGCCGTAGTTCGCCGTCCCCTTCCCCCGCGCCGTGATCGGGACCTGGTGGCGGACGGCGGCGGCCACGATGGCCGGCACGTCCTCGGCCCTGCTCGGCGTGGCCACGATCTGGGCGCGGCCGAGCGGGAGCTGCTCGCCGATCACCGGCGAGAGGTGCGAGCCGTCGGTCGAGGCGCGGTCGAGATCGACGTCGTCCAGACTCACGATGTCGCCGACGGACTGCCGCAGTTCGGCGGCCAGAGCGTCGATGCGGCTCGGGTCGATGACGGTGATCGCCATGATTCTCCTTCTCCCGGCGCCCCGGTGATCAGAACTTGATGTCGGGATCCACGAACTCGTTCGTGTAGAGATCCTCGGGCTTCACGTCGGCCTTCACCTTGGCGCCCTGTTCGATGTAGATCGGCTTGACGATGTCGAACAGCTGCTTGACGCGCGCGGGCTCGAAACCGCCCAGGTGACCGTCCGGGCCATTGCCGACCAGGCCTTCCTTCACCTGGGCCTCCACCGAGTAGTTCGCCGCCCCCTCGCTGTACACCCAACCCGTGTCGAACTCGTCGACCAGCTTGAGGATGAGGTCGATCGCCGGCTTCGGCTCGGCGTAGAAGTCCACGGTGGCCTGCTGCATCACCGGCACGAGCGCGGTCAGACAGTCCTTGTACTTCTCGACGTTCTCCGGCTTCACGCTCATCATGGCCGCGTACTTCGGGTAGCCGGCGTCGTTGAGCAGCTGGTACTTCAGCGGCTTGCCCCACGCGGACACCTCGTGCTCGTAGGTGTAGGGCTCGGCCGAGGCGAAGCCCTGCTGGGCGATCTTGCCGCCCTCCGAGACGAACACGGCGGGCGTCCCGTCGTAGGTCGGGTCGATCTGGCTGGCCTTGAGCACACCCGAGCCGACGAAGTAGTCGGTGTAGGTGGCACCCGGGAAGACCCGGATCGTCACGTTCTTCTTGCCGAGATCGGCGATCGTCTGGACGTCGGGATAGGTGGCCGGGTCCCACATGAACATCTGCGGGTCCTTGAGCAGCGGCGCGAAGACGCCGACGGTGGGCAGGTCGCCGGAGTGCGCGACGGCCTCGTCCGTGCCGACATAGGCCATGAAGATCGAGTCGTCGTTGTACAGCTGGGTGTTCGGCTGGGAGAAGCCGATCGCCGGGCCGCCGGACAGGACGGTGATGTTCACCCCGGTGTACTCCCCCGAGGCCATCAGCGGACCGGTCACCGACTTCGCGTCGGCGTCGATCTCGTAGCCGGGCCCGACCATCTGGTAGAGGTGACCGTGCTCGGACTCGGGGTTCCAGTCCGTCTGGATGCGGATGTCCGCAGGGCAGCCGGCCTTGGCCAGATCCACGGAGCCGACCGTCAGATCCTCGGCGCCGGTCGAATCCGAACCGGAGTCGCCGCCGCCGCAGGCGGCGAGGCCGGCGACGAGGCCGAAGCAGCTGACGGCCGCGGCGGCCCTGCGTGTGATGCGCATCTGGTCTCCTTGCGTGGGTGATGGAGGGGGTGAACGGGAGGATCCTCGGGGCTCAGCCGAAGTCGTACCACTTGCCGACGGCCCGTCTGCCGAGCCAGCCGAAGAACAGGAAGATCACGACGCCGAACAGGGAGGCCACCAGGATCGAGGCGAACAGTTCGGCAGCCTGCAGGCGGGACTGGTAGGTGGCGATCAGGCCGCCGATCCCTCGGGCGCCCCGCTGGAAGAAGAAGTCGCCGACGATGGCGCCGACCACCGAGAGGCCGGCGGAGGTGCGGATGCCGAGGAAGATCGAGGGCAGCGCGGCCGGGAGTTCCAGCTTGCTCAGTACCGTCCACCGGGACGCCTTCTGCAGCCGGAACAGCTCGCGCATGGCACGATCCACCGACTGCAGGCCGAACAGGGTGGTCGAGACCATCGGGAAGAGCGCGATCAGCACGCACACGATCACCCGGGCGAAGAAGTCGTAGCCGAACCAGAAGCCGATCAGCGGCACGACCGCGAGCACCGGGATGGACTGCAGGATGACCGCGTACGGGAAGGTCGTGCGTTCGACCCACTTCGCCAGATTCATCACGATCGCCCAGGAGACCCCGAGGACGATGGCGATCGCGAGACCGACCAGCGACACCTGGACGCTGACCCACAGCGCGGAGAAGATGTCGGCGCTGGTCTTCGGATCGACGTAGACCGCGAGCACCTGCTCCGGCCGCGGCAGGAGGAAGCTGCGGGTGCCGAGGGCGGCGTTGACGATGTACGTGGCGACGACGATGATCGCCAGCAGGGCGATCGGCGGGATCCAGTAGCTGGGGCGCGTCCAGAGCGGCCGCTTGCGACGCACCGTGACGGTCGCCTGCTCGGCGGCGATCTCCTCGGGATCGGCGACCGAGGGCGCGACGACGCCGTGATCCGTGGTCGGATCGTCGGCGGGCATGGTCTGCTGTTCGCTCATCAGTGGTGCCCTTCCCGCAGCGCGTGGGAGATCCGGCCGACCAGCTCGGCGAACTCGCCGGTGTAGCGGATCTCGGGATCGCGTGGCATGTCGAACGGAACGTCGAACTCGTCGATGAGGCGGCCGGGGCGGCCGGACATCACGACGACCTTCGTGGACAGGTAGGCGGCCTCGGCCACGGAGTGGGTGATGAACAGACCCGCGAACCGGGTCTCGACGAGGAGCTTGAGCAGCTCGTCCTGCAGGTGCTCCCGGGTGATCTCGTCGAGGGCGCCGAACGGCTCGTCGAAGAGGAACAGCTCCGGGTCGAGGGTGAGCGAGCGGGCGAGCGAGGTGCGCATCCGCATGCCGCCGGAGAGCTGGCGAGGCAGGTGGTTCTCGAATCCTTTGAGGCCGACGAGCTCGATGGTCTCCCTCGCCTTCTGCCGGCGGACGGAGGCCGGCTGGGAGTTGAGCTCGGCCAGGAGCTCGACGTTGGCCTGCACGCTGCGCCAGGGCAGCAGCGTCGCGTCCTGGAAGACGTAGCCGATCCGGTCGGTGCCGAGGTGGACGTCGCCGTCGGTGGCCTGCTCCAGCCCGGAGGCGATCCGCAGCAGCGTGGACTTCCCGCAGCCGGACGGGCCCACCACCGTGACGAAGTCACCTCGATCGACGGTCAGATCCACCCCGCGCAGGGCCACGGTGCCGCCGGGGAAGGTCATCTCCACGGCGCGGAAATCGAGGAGCGTGCGCGGTGGCGCCGCACCTTTGGCCACACTGACGTTGGTCGCGGTCATACGAATACCCGATCTCTCGAGGCGGGGGCAGCCATGGTGACGGAGCACGTCGTCGAGGCGACGAGCCGGCCGCGATGGAGGACGTGGCGATTGGGGTCGGCGGTGGCGGCGACCTCGGGCAGGCTGCCACCGCGCACGGCGAGGAAGTCGGCCTGGGCGCCGGGCTCGGGCCCGGCCGCCGGCAGCCGGAGGACGGCTCGGGCACCCGCGCTGACCAGTCCGTAGGCCTCGTCGATGGCCAGGTGGCCGGCCGTGACCAGGAGGGAGACCGTCTCGAAGGGGTCGCAGCGACCGACCGGATTGAAGGGGTCGCGCACGTTGTCCGCGCCGGCCGCCAGTCGCGCGCCGGCCTCGATCAGTGGACGTAGCGCCGTCAGGCCACGCGGGGTGGCGACCGGACGATCCCACCCCTGCAGGTACAGATTCGTGATGGGCAGGGCCACGATGCCGAGGTCGGCCGCGACGACGTCCGCGATCGTCTCGCGCAGCTCGTCCTCGGGGAGCGTGCCGAGCCGCACGCAGTGGCCGGCGGTGGCGGTGGCGGTGGTCCAGCCGGCGACCCGCCGGGCGAACTGCACGATCGTGGGACTGCCGTCCAGGTTCTCGTCGGTGTGCAGGTCGACGCTGCGGCCGGTTCGTTCGGCCAGGCCGAGCAGACGATCGACTTCGGCCGGCGGATCCGCGGCCAGATGCGGCGCACCGCCGACCAGGTCGACGCCGAGCTCGAGCGCCTCCTCGAAGACCGCGGTGGGTGTCTGGTCGTCCGCGAGGGCGACGAGTTCGAGATCCAGGAGGCCCCGCAGCTCCTCCCGGACCTGCAGCAGAGCGTGGACGCCGCGCAGCGGCTGGTCACCGCGCAACAGGTCGACATGTGAACGGATGGCCGTGATGCCCTTGCTGAGCATGTCGAGCGCGGTGGCGCGGGCGCGGGCCGCGACCGATTCCACGGTCTCCGTCGCGGAGAAGGCCCGGAACTGCTCGATGGCCTGCACGAGATCCCCCACCGGGGGCTTGGCCAGCTCCCAGGTGCGGGACTTGTCCAGATGCGCGTGCGGCTCGGCCGCCGCGGGCAGCAGCAGGTAGCCGGACAGATCGAGCTCCGCGGCCCCTGCCGGTGCCTCACCCGCGGGGACCACCTCGGTCACGATCTCTCCGTCGAGCACGACGTCGACCACCCCGCCCTCCGGCAATGTCGCATTCCGCAGCACACGGACGACGTACGGAAGTCGGTCGGACACGGGCAGTACTCCTCGGGTGCTCTGGCACGGTGCTGGCGAGACTACGGGAGATCGACGTACCAGGTGATGGCGGCAGACCGTACGCGCATCGTGTTTCCGGCGCGTCACATCGGCGATTTTCCGCGTCTGCGATACCGCCGTCGGTTTCGCGGGCCGACGCCGAGTGTGCTACCCCTGACTTCGCGCGTGCAACCCCGGCACCGGAAGGAGGCGCCCGCGTGACCACCCCCGCACACGGCGAGTTCGACGTCGTCGTCACCGAACGTGCCCAGGTCGCCGAGGGCGTCATCGCGGTGACCCTGGCCCGGCGGGACGGCGATCCGTTGCCCGACTGGGAACTCGGTGCCCACATCGACCTGTTTCTGCCGACCGGATTCGTCCGGCAATACTCGCTTTGCGGCCTTCCGGGCAGCGATACCTGGCGGGTTGCGGTGCTGCGCGAGGAGGGTGGCCGGGGCGGCTCCCGCTGGATCACCGACCGGCTCCACGAGGGCGCGGTGCTCGGTGTGGCCGGTCCTCGCTCGCATTTCCCGTTCGATCCGCGGTCACCGCGCCCGGTGGTGCTGCTGGCGGGTGGGATCGGAATCACACCCGTGCTGCCGATGGCGAGGGCCGCCGCGGCCGCGGGCCGCGAGTACGTCCTGCACTACGCTGGTCACGCGGGGAGGATGGCCTTCGTCGACGAGCTCGCCCCGCTCCACGGTGACCGTCTCGTGCTGCACGTGAGCGAGGAGGGGACCCGGGCCGATCTCCCCCGGCTCTTCGCCGAGGCGGCGGCGGGCGGCGCCGAGGTGGTGTGCTGCGGCCCCACCCGCCTCATCGACGCCGCACTGGCCGAAGGGGAACGGACCGGCGTGCCGGTGACGGTCGAACGGTTCGAGGCGACCGAACTGGCCGCTCCGGTGTGGAACGGGCCGTTCGAGGTCGAGCTGGCCATGAGCGGCATGACGATCGAGGTGCAGCCGGACGAGTCGATGCTGACCGCCCTGGAGAACGCCGGCGCGCTGATCCTGTCCAGTTGCACCGAGGGCACCTGCGGCACCTGCGAGACCGTGGTGCTGGAGGGTGAGGTGGATCACCGGGATTCGATCCTCACCCCGGCCCAACGTGCCCGCAACGACACGATGTACGTCTGCGTCTCCCGGGCCGCGTGCCCCCGGCTCGTCGTCGATCTCTGACGACGCCGGGCCGCGCGC
>JBDIAG010000054.1:0-12103 GCA_039812305.1 Actinomycetales bacterium
GAGCTCCCCGTTGACCTTGTGCCCGGGAGTCTGCTCGGGCTCCAGCGCCGCGTACTGGTCGATGAGTGCCGAGGTGCGCTCCTCGAAGGCGCTGCGGTCGGTGTCGGTCCACCAGTTGACCAGGCGCCCGTCGCCGTCGCAGGTCGAGCCCTGGTCGTCGAAGCCGTGCCCGATCTCGTGCCCGATCACCGCGCCGATCCCGCCGTAGTTCACCGCGTCGTCGGCGATCTCGTTGAAGAACGGCGGACGCAGGATCGCCGCCGGGAAGACGATCTCGTTCCGTAGTGGGTGGTAGTAGGCGTTCACCGTCTGCGGGGTCATGAGCCATTCGTCCGGGTCGACCGGCTTGCCGACCTTGCTCAGCATCCAGTCGGTGTCGAAGGCGTTGACCGCCATGACGTTGCCGACGAGATCGTCCGTGCGGACGCTCAGACCGGAGTAGTCCCGCCACTTGGCCGGGTAGCCGATCTTGGGACGGAACTTGCCGAGCTTGTCCAGGGCCTTGGCCTTGGTCTCCTCGGTCATCCACTCCAGCGCGCTGATCGACTGGCGATAGGCCTCGATCAGGTTCGCGACCAGAACGTCCATGCGCTCCTTCGCCAGCGGCGAGAAGTGCCGTTCGACGTAGAGCTTGCCGACCGCCTCGCCCATCGAGCCCTCGACGAACCCGACCGCGCGCTTCCAGCGCTCGCGCAGCTCGGTGGCGCCGGTGAGGACCGTGCCGTAGAAGGCGAAGTTGAGCTCGACGAAGTCGCTGGAGAGGAAGGTGGAGAAGGAGCGCACGATCTGCCAGCGCAGCCAGGACCGCCAGGCGTCCAGCGGCTCACCGGCGAGCGGGTCCGCGTCGGAGAAGAAGGACGGCTGGCAGTTGACCACCTCGGCCAGGGCCGGCTCGGCGACACCGGCGGCGGCGAAGAATCGTGGCAGCTCCAACGCCGGCGCCGACTCGCACACCTGGGTGAACGGCATGAGGTTGTACATGGCGACCATGTCGCGGCGCTTGACCCGATCCCAGTGGCAGGCGGCGATCTTCGTCTCCAACGCCATCACCGCGGCGGCCTGGTCGGCGGCGTCCGCCGCCCCGGCCAGGGTCAGCGTCGCCTCGAGGTGCGCCAGGTAGGCGGCGCGGATCTGCGCGTGCTGCTCCTCGCGGTAGTACGCCTCGTCCGGCAGCCCGAGCCCGGATTGGCCGACGAACAGCAGCGTCCGGTTCGGGTCTCCGGGATCGGATTCGGCGTCCGCGCTGACCAGGGAGCCGACGCCGAGGCGGCTCAGCTCACCGCTGAGCTGCATCAGCTCGGCGAAGCTGGTGACCTCGTCGACCCGCGCGAGCAGGGGTGCGATCGGATCGCCGCCGGCGGCCTCGACCCGCTCGACATCCATGAAGCTCGCGTACAGCGCCGCGATCTTGGCCGCATCCGGGTCGTCGGAATCGGTCGGTAAGGAGGTGATGATGTCGCGGACGGCGATCTCGGCATCGTCCGCGAGATCCCGGAAGGCTCCGATGATGGGCTTGTCCGCCGGAATGGGCGTGTCCCGGAGCCAGGGCCCGTTGACGTACCGGAACAGATCGTCCTGCGGACGGATCGTCGGGTCGAAAGTCGCCGGATCCAGCGGCGGGCGCGGTGCCTCGGCCCGCGACTGCGGCGCGGACCCGCTTTCGAGAGTGGAAGTCGTCGTCTCGCTCACCCTTGAAGCCTACTTCGAGGCTATGACAGTGGTCTCGCCGATCTCCTCACTGCCTATGAAATGTCTGGATTGCGGCGTCTTGATGGAGTTTGCCAGATCACTGGGCGTGGCGAGCGGCTACGTTCGGTTCCTGCAGATACCTTTTCGGGGTGTCCTGGCGTCCGGTTCTCGCACTGATGGTGCTGGTACCCGTCGTCGTCGCCAGCGGGTGCTCGAAGGAGGAGCCTCCCGCGGTGAACCGCATGACTCTGGACGACGGAGCCGTTCCGGTCGGCCCCGGGGCAAGCGCCCTCTCCAGCGGATTCGACCGGAGCACCCTGCAGATGGCGTCCGCGCTGCCGGTCACCACCCTGCAGGGCAGCTTCACCGAGGTCATCCCGACCGGTGCGGGCAAGCTCGTGCCGAGCGAGTCCTCCGGGTGCAATCCCGATGCCGTGACGACGCCGGCCCTGCCCGCCACCGAGGTCCTGGCGACCAAGCCGCCCGAATCCGGCGCCCATGAAGCCGAGGTGGCCCAGGTGGCGGCCGCGCGGGCAACGACCGAGGTCGAGGCGGACGGGCTGATGTCGGCGGTGGCGAAGGCCGCCAAGGACTGCGCGTCGTTCAGCTCGGAGCCACGCGATCTGGGCGAAGGTTCGGTGATGCCCGGCGAGGAGGGCACGGCCCGCCTGGCAGATTTCTCCCAGGACGGCTGGAGCGGCGTGCGAGTCACGGCCACGGTGTCCCTCAACGGTCGGACGTGGTCGCAGACGACGACCCGGGAGGCGCTGGTCGTCCGCCGGGGCCAGGTCGTCGTTCTGGTGCGGGTGACGAAACCCGAGGGCGCGCAGCAGCTGGTGGACTCGCTGGCGAAGGAGACCCTGGCCGGCATCGACGCCCTGCAGTGACCGATCTGGCTCAGCCAGTGCCGGCGGTGTCCGGGCGATCGCCCCGGGACGGCTCGATCACACCGCGCTCGGTCACGATCGAAGTGATCAGCCGGGCGGGCGTGACGTCGAAGGCCGGGTTGAACCCCTCGCTGGTGGCCGGCGCGGTGCGGACGCCGGCGAACTCGAGCACCTCGGCCGGGTCGCGGTGCTCGATCTCGATGGCGGCTCCGTCCGGTGTCGCCAGGTCGACCGTCGACCAGGGGGCGGCGACCACGAACGGGATCCCGGCATCGGCGCAGGCCAGGGCGACACCGACCGAGCCGATCTTGTTCGCGGTGTCGCCGTTGGCCGCGATCCGGTCGGCACCGATCACCGCGGCGTCCACCAGTCCGCGCAGGATCGTGCCGGCCGCGGCCGAGTCCACCTGCACCCGGTGCCGGATGCCCTCGTCGGCCAGCTCCCACGCCGTCAGCCGCGAACCCTGCAGCAACGGCCTGGTCTCGTCGGCGTAGACCAGGTGCAGATGCCCGCGCGCGTGCAACTCGCGCACGATCCCGAGGGCCGTTCCCCACGCCGAGGTCGCCAGGGCGCCGGTGTTGCAGTGGGTCAGGATCCGCAACGGACGCCGCGTCTCGCCCGCCGCGGTCAGCAGCCAGTCGGCGCCCAGCCGGGAGAGCTCGCGATTCGCCCGCTCGTCCTCGGCCATGATCCGCAGCGCCGCCGCCAGAACCTGCGCGCGACCCCCGTCGATCAGCGGACGGACGGCGTCCACACCCCAGGCGAGATTGACCGCGGTGGGACGGCAGTTGCGCAGCCGGTCGATCGAGGCCTGCAATTCGGCGGGACCGTACCCCGCACGCTCGGCCTCGTCGATCGCGACGACCACGCCGAGCGCTCCGGCCACTCCCAACGCCGGCGCGCCCCGGACGGCCAGCCGGACGATCGCCTCCACCAACTCCCCGACCGTGCGGACGTGCAGCGACATCGAGCGCCGCGGCAGCTCGGTCTGGTCCACCAGGACGAGGTGATCGTCCACCCACTCGATGGCGCGCACTCCGACTCCCGACCTCGGCGTCCGATCTGTTGCCGGCGACGGTAGCAACCCGCCGGAGCGCGCCCCGCCGAGGAGCGCTGGGGCGTGTCCCGTAGAACGCTGTGGGTGGGTTTCTGGCGGAGTCGCTGGTGAGGGCGGGCCATCGGTGGGTGCGGAGACGTGTGCCGCCCGATATCGGCATCCCTGGTGAGTGGTCACGGCCGCGGAGGTCTGCGTGCGGTCGCGGTCGGTGCCGAATGGTCGCGTTCGAGTGTCTGCCAGGTGACCGGTGGGTGTCTACCGTTGCCGCTCGTCGTTGGTGGGTGGCTGGCGGCGCCGATCGCCAGCGTTCGTCGGGCACATGACGGGCGTTTCGCCGCCCCGTGGCGGGTGCCGCCCAGGACGGGTGCCAGGCAGGACGGGTGCCAGGCAGGGCGGGTGCCGGCCAGGACGGGTGCCAGGCAGGGCGGGTGCCGGGCGGCCGGCTGAGGGCCGGGACATCCAGAACGAGGCCGAGCATCCGGCTCACAGCCGGGCATCCGGTTTAACAGCCGGGCATCCAGTTAACAGCCGGGCATCCGGCGATGTCCGGCCGGTGAGCCGTTATCTGGATGCCGGGCGCTTTATCTGGATGCCGGGCGCTTATCCGGCTGCACCAGTCATCGACCTGCTGCACCGCTCGTGCCCTCGGGCATCACGATGCCGCATCGGCGAGTTCGCCACCGTCGCCCGCACCATCCGCTCGGTGCCGGCCCACCCGCGCGGTTGGCGTCAGGAGCGGTCGGGGCTCACCCAGTGGAGGCCCTGGAACCGAGCGAAGTCGCTGTCGAAGGAGCAGATGCCGGTTCCGTACTCGAAGGCGAGCGCGGCGAGGTGAGCGTCTGTGACGAGGTTGCCGTGCAGGTTGCCGTCGGCGATGAGACGGCCGAGGATGTCTCGGTGTCTGGGGCCGGGAGTGGGCAGCCAGGTCTGGTCGGCGTCGAGCCAGTCGGTGATGTAGCTCCACGCATCCGACGGCGCCAGGGGATTCGTCGTGACGCGAGGGTGCGTGATGATGCGCTGGAACGCCAGCAGCGAGGCCCACGGCAGCCCGACCCGTTCGACGCCGTTCATCGCCGATTCCAGCCATGTCCGCGCCGTCGGGTGAAAGTGCGACTGGTCGTCGACGGCGTAGAGCAGGACGTTCGCGTCAACGATCAACGGGGCCCTCGGCGTCGTACTGATCGAGCAGGTCCAGTGCGTCCGCGACGTCGGTGACGTCGATCTTCACCCCGACACTGGCTGCCCGCTGCTGGAAGCGGTTGGGCTTCTCCCCGCGGGCAAGGCCGGCGCGGGCGAGTTCGTTGACAGCCTCGCCGAGACCGATGTGACGTTCCCGGCGGAGGCGTTCGGCGGCCGCCGCGACCTCCGGGTCGAGCCGCACGGTGGTTCTCATACCAACAGGCTACATCATAGATGCCGTGCTCGCGCATCAGTGATGCCACACGCGCCGGGCGCGTGGGGAAGCGGGACGGGGCGTGAGTCGTGCTCATCGAGTCGTCCACAGGGCTACCGAAGAGCCATGGTTTTCCACAGGCGCGGTTGGGGGTGTCCGTCGGCGGGACGGCGTGCCTAGCGTGGCCGCGTCCCGTCGAGACCCGTCCTTGGGAGAACACCATGACCTCAGCCGCCATGTCGGAGCCGTTCGACCTGGAGGATCTGGTGCGACAGGTGCGGGATCTGTCGGCCACTCTGCGGGGCGAGGCCGCGTCCCTCTCCTCGCAGTCGGCCGCGATCGACTGGAGATCGCCGGCGGCCGACCGCATGCGCGCTCGGGTCGCCGAACGCGACGTGGAGGCTCGGCGACTGGCCGCCGAACTCGACGAGCTGGCCGATCGGCTCCGGGCGCACGCCCGGGCAGCAATGGAACGGGCGGCCGAGGTGAGCCGGGCGCTCGCCGCCGGCCAGGGCATGGTGGAGCAGCTGGCCGGGGCGGGGACGTCGTGATGTCCGGCCCGAGGCTGGAGGCGGCCGGGAGCGCACCTGGGTGGCCGGGAGTGTCGGTTCGAGGTGGCGCCGCCGGGGTGACCGCCCATACCGAGCACCTCGTGGAGCTCGCGCGACAGCTCACGGGTCACGCCGCCGCCGTCCTGGCGGTGACGGCGGGGCTCGCCCGGGTCGCCGCCGATCCGGCTCTCCTGGCGGCCGGCGCCTTCGACCCGCTCGGGTCGGCCACGGTGTTCTCCGCCCTCGCCCACGCCGGAGCGGGCCTCGGCGTGCTGACCGGACGTCTGTCGGAGCTGTCCGCCGCCGTCGCCGAGGCGGCGGTGGTCTACCGCCTGGCGGAGACCGAGGTTGAGGAGCTCCTGGTCGCGTGCTGGCGGGAGTGGGCCGACCGGCACGCGACGGACATGGTCGCGGGTGCGGCCACCGCCGCGCTGGCCTGGGCCGGTCTGCGGGTCGCCGAGGAGACGGTGGACGAGGCCGCCCGGCTGGTGAGCGGCGTCGCGCACGGCGACGACCCCGCCCAGGCGCTCGTCTCCGCGGTCGACCGCGGTCGCCACGATCTGGGTGCCACCCTGACCGGAGACGGGCAGGCGTTGCTGGAGTGGCTCGTCCGACATCCCGCCGTGGCTCGGGAAGCCCTCGCCGTGGTGGCCATGCTGCCGCCGATCCTGCCCGCCGACCCGCAGGGGGTCGTCGGCGGTGCCGGTGCCGCGGGTACCGCCGACCTGCTCCTGCGGGCCGGCCGACCGCTCGGGCTCTTCGTGGAAGGCCGGGTGGAGGTGACCCGGATCGACCGGCGCGACGCCCGGGGTCCGCGGGGAGCCGGGGACCTGATGGGGCGGCTGGCCAGGTTGACGGCACCCCGCGGGTCGCTGGCGACCGCTCAGCACACCCGGGAGTACCGGCCGGGCGCGGTCATGGTCGACAAGGTGACCGACGACCGTGGCGTCCGGCGTTGGATCGTCTACGTTCCGCCCACGAACGACTGGGGTGTCCGGGGCGGCCAGTACCCCTCCGATCTCACCTCGAACGTGTCGATGGTCGCGAAGCAGGGGATGCGCCCCGGCGGGCGGGATCCGGACGCGGTCGAGGCCGCCCTGACCGCGATGCGCACGGCCGGCGTCGCCGAGGGGGAGCCGGTGCTCGTGGTCGGCTTCAGTCAAGGCGGGATCACCGCCGCCACCCTGGCCAGCGATCCGGCGATCCGGCGGCAGTACCGGGTGGAGGGCGTCCTCACCGCTGGAGCACCGATCTCCGAGTTCGCGATCCCGCGGGATGTGCAGGTGCTGGCGCTGGAGAACGACAACGATCCCATCCCGGAGCTGGACGGATCCGCCGATCCCGACCAGCCGAACTGGGTGAACGTGAGTCGGGATGCTCTCGATCCGAACGTGGGCAATCCGGTGATCGCGAACCGGGTCGCCGGCGGAGAGATCTTCGCCGGCCATTATCTCGACGGCTACATCGACCTGGGGCGGCAGGTCGACGAAAGCGGCGATCCGTCGATCGTGGCGTGGCGACGTTCGATGGCGGGCTTTCTGGAGGCCGACCGGGTCGAGACGACCGAGATCGGCACCAGGCGGGCCCGATGAGACTGTCGGCCCTTGCCATGATGTTCCGGGTGGGATGGCGCCTCCTGGTGGCTGCCGCCGACTACGCTGCACTGCGTGGATCGCCCGCAGGCTCCCCGTCGTCGCGCGCCGTTGCGAGTGCGCGTACGAGCGTTGACGCAGCGGGTGATCCGGTGGGCCTGGCCGGATCGACCGACGACCTGGCGTGGCATGGTGGCTCAGATCCGTCCGGTCGCCGCCACGATCATCCGGCTCACCGCGGCGACGGTGATCAGCTACCTCATCATCCATGCCATCTATCCGGATCAGAACGACCTGACCGGTGCCCTCACCGCTCTGCTCGTCGTCCAGGCCTCGTCCCGGGGCACCATCAAGATGGGCCTGGTCAGGATCGGCGCGGTCCTCTCCGGGGTCTTCGTCGCGGTCACCGTGGCGACCTTCGTGGGGCTGACCTGGTGGAGTCTCGGTCTGGTGGTGGCGCTCTCGCTGGGGGTCGCCTCGACCTTCCGCCTGCACGCCCAGCTCCACGAGGCCGGGATCAGCGCGATGCTGATCCTGGGTTCCTCCGTGGCCGAACAGGCCGGCGAGGTACGGGCGACGCTGACCCTGATCGGAGCCCTGGTGGGGGTCGCGTTCGGCCTGCTCCTGCCGGCGGGTCTGCCGATCTCGCTGGCCATCAGCCGGGTCCGCCAGGTGGCCGATCTGCTGGCCGACGAGTTGTCCGCCGCCGGCGAGACCCTGGCCGCCCAGGACCTGACCCGCCCGGTGGTCGACAAGTGGATCGCGGCGGTGCGGGCGATCACCCCGAAGGTGGACGAGGCCTCCGGGCTGGTCACCGAGATCTCCGAGGGTCGCAGCCTGAACACCCGCGCGATCACCGCCGTGGATGTCGGACCGCTGCTGCGGACCGGGCTGGACACACTGGAGAACTGCCTGATCGCGGTACGTGCCCTCTTCGTGCTGATCCGCACCGAGATCCCGCCCGACGCCCGCGCCTCGGCCGGTTACGACGACGACCTCCGCCTGGTGTTCGCCGTGGTGATGCAGCACGCGGCCGAGTCGATCCGGGGCTTCGGGGCCCTGGTCGACGCCGAGGCTCGCGGTCGCGAAGCGGAGGCCCAGACGTCGTTCGCGTTCAGTCTGGAGATGTTGCGCGAGGCGAGAGCCATCCTGGCCGAGCTGATGATGACCGACACGAGCTCCTCCGGGTGGCTGCTGCGCGGGTCCGTCCTGACGGCGGTCGAGCAGGTGCTGCACCAGCTGGACCTGGACACCCGCTCCAAGGTGCGCGCCGAGTGGGCCGCGTCCCAGTCCCGCCGGTTCGGCGCCCACCTGCCCGTGCTCGTGCGCGAGGCCCTTCCGCAGGCCGAGAAGCCGCTACCGGTGCTGGTCGAGCGGGGGCTGCAGGAGGTGCGCCGCCGGGACGTCGGCGCCGAGCTGCTCAAGGGCCCGCAGCGGATGCTGCGCCGGAGCCGGGCGTTCCTGGTGCCGGTGGTGCAGTCGGCCCGTCAGGAGGCGGCCAACTGGAACGCCTCGACCGTGGACGAGCTGGCCCGCCGGGTCCACGGCCTGCAGGAGAACACCGAGAAGCGAGCCGACAAACGGTCGGTGAAGCGCGGCAAGTCCGGCAGGAAGGCGGGTCGCAAGGCCGCGCGCCGGGCCCGGGCCGAAGCCGCCCGCCCGGAGCCGTTGGAACTGACGGCTGCCGCCCCGGAAGCAGCGCCGTCGCAACCCGAACCCCGGGAGGACGGACGGGCGACGGCCGCCTCCCAGCCGCGGGAGGGCAGCGACGAGGAGCCCACGCCTACGACAGAACCCACGCCCGCGGCAGAGACTGCACCCGCGACAGAGCCCGCACCCGCGACAGAGACCGCACCTACGACAGAGACCGCACCTACGACAGAGACTGCGCCTGCGACAGAGACTGCGCCTGCGACAGAGACTGCGCCTGCGACAGAGACTGCGCCTGCGACAGAGACTGCGCCTGCGACAGAAGCGAAAGCCCCGCCCGAGACGGAGCCCGAGTCGGCCCAGGCTGAGCCCGTGGTCCGACCTGAGCCCGTGGTCCAGTCAGAGACCGTGGTCCAGTCTGAGCCGGTGGCGCAGCCCAAGCGCTTCTTCTCCCGGGAGGCGATCTTCGACCGCCGGACGGAGGATTCACCGGAATGATCCGGTGGCCGGTGGGCAAACACGTCCCGGCCGGCCACCCGGCTCGCGACTAGGCTGGCGGGCGAGCGTGGATCCGCGAGAGTCGATGAGTTCGAACAGATCCGGATGCATACCAACAACAAATCCCGACCCCAACCCATAGGAGCGAACATGGGCACACCCGTGGATCCCGTCGACACCGCGTCCTGGCCCGCGTTGGAGGAGCTGGCCGAGAGCCTCGATCCCGACCTGCGGGCCTGGTTCGCCGACGATCCCGGCCGGGCCAAGCGCTGGACCTTCGGGGTCGGCGACCTGTACGTCGATCTTTCCAAGAACCTCATCTCCGAGGAGATCCTCACCCAGCTGCTGGCCCTGGCCGAGCAGACCGGGGTCGCCGAGCACCGTGCGGCGATGTATGCGGGCGAGCACATCAACAACACCGAGGACCGGGCCGTCCTGCACACCGCCCTGCGTGCCGCGAAGGGCCGCGCCCTGGTCGTCGACGGCCAGGATGTCGACCACGACGTGCACGAGGTGCTCGACCGGATCTACGCCTTCGCCGACCGGGTCCGCTCCGGCGAGTGGGTCGGCGTCACCGGCAAGCGGATCGAGACCGTCGTCAACATCGGCATCGGCGGCTCGGATCTCGGCCCCGCGATGGCCTACGACGCGCTGAAGCCGTACGTGCAGGAGGGCCTGACCTGCCGGTTCGTGTCGAACATCGACCCCACCGACATCGCCCAGAAGACCGCCGGTCTCGACCCGGAGACCACGCTCTTCATCGTCGCCTCGAAGACGTTCACCACCTTGGAGACGCTGACCAACGCGCGCCTCGCCCGCGCCTGGCTGCTCGACGGGCTACGGGCGTCCGGCGCGATCGAGGAGGGAGACGCCGCCGCCGGGGCTGCGGTCGCCAAGCACTTCGTCGCGGTCTCCACGGCCCTCGATCGGGTCGCCGAGTTCGGCATCGACCCGACCAACGCCTTCGGATTCTGGGACTGGGTCGGCGGTCGCTACTCGATGGATTCCGCTGTCGGCACCTCGCTGGCCGTCGCCATCGGCCCGGAGAACTTCGCCGACCTGCTGGCCGGCTTCCGGCTCGTCGACGAGCACTTCGACTCGACCCCGGCCGAGCAGAACGTGCCGGTGCTGATGGGCATGCTCAACGTCTGGTACAACAACTTCCTCGGCGCCGAGACCCATGCCGTGCTGCCGTACTCCCAGCTCATGCACCGGTTCCCGGCCTACCTGCAGCAGCTGACGATGGAGTCCAACGGCAAGGGGGTCCGCTGGGACGGCGCGCCGGTCACCTACGAGACCGGCGAGGTCTTCTGGGGCGAGCCGGGAACGAACGGCCAGCACGCCTTCTACCAGCTGATCCACCAGGGCACGAAGCTGGTGCCCTGCGATTTCATCGCCTTCGCGAACCCGGCGAACCCGCTGAAGGACGGCGACAAGGACGTCCACGAGCTGTTCCTGGCGAACTTCTTCGCCCAGACCGCCGCGCTGGCCTTCGGCAAGACCGCCGACGAGGTGCGCGCCGAGGGCACCCGGGAGGAGATCGTGCCGGCCCGGGTCTTCTCCGGGAACCGGCCCTCCACCTCGATCATGGCGCCGGTGCTGACACCGTCGGTGCTGGGCCAGCTGATCGCCCTGTACGAGCACATCACCTTCGTCGAGGGTGTGGTCTGGGGCATCGACTCCTTCGACCAGTGGGGGGTGGAACTCGGCAAGCAGCTGGCCACGCAGCTCACCCCCGCGGTCGCCGGTGACACCACCGCGCTGGAGGGGAAGGATTCCTCGACGGTCGCGCTGATCGAGTACTACCGCGCCAACCGGTCGGTGTAGAGCCATCGGTCGCTGCGACTAGTCGCATCCACGGGCACGGCGGCCGTCGCGGCCGCCGTGCCCCACCTGGTGGGCAGCCCGGTTCCGCCTCGGCCCGCGGATCTGGATCCCGGCCGAGGCGCCCGCCACAGACGCAGACAGCCATCAGAAGTGGCCGCGGGGACAAGGTACTAACATGGATTCAGGTGTCACCCACACCTGAAGGCACCAAGGGGGTGCCACCCTGGCCCACGCGCTGAAGGTCACCACCCGGGCGCTTCGAGACAGGAGTAACGGTGAGTCACGGCCTGCCGGTAACCGAGATGCCGACCCATGCGGTTTTCGGTCCTCAACCGCCGCCCTCTGAGGATCTCGTCCAGCTGCTCACCCCCGAAGGGGAGCGGGTGGAGCATCCCATCTACTCGCCTCTCGTCGAGCACCTCACCTCGGAGGATCTGCGCTCGCTGTACCGCGATCTGGTCTGCGTCCGCGCGATCGACCTCGAGGCGACCGCGTTGCAGCGGCAGGGCGAACTGGGTCTGTGGGTCAGCCTGCTGGGTCAGGAGGCGGCGCAAATCGGCTCCGGCCGCGCCCTGCGCCCGCAGGACATGGCCTTTCCCGGGTACCGCGAGCATGGCATCGCCTGGTGTCGCGGGCTCGACCTCACCGACGTCCTGCGGATGTTCCGGGGCCTGACGCACGGCGGCTGGGATCCGGCCGCGCACAACTTCCACCTCTACACGATCGTCATCGGCAACCAGAACCTCATCGCCACCGGCTACGCGATGGGCGTCCAGCGCGACGGTGCGGTCGGCACCGGCGATCCCGACCGCGACGCCGCCGTCATCGCCTACTTCGGCGACGGCGCGACCGCGCAGGGCGACGTCAACGAGTCCTTCGTCTTCGCCGCAGTCGCCAACGCCCCGGTCGTCTTCTTCTGTCAGAACAACCAGTGGGCGATCTCCGAGCCGAACGCGCGC
>JBDIAG010000055.1:0-12097 GCA_039812305.1 Actinomycetales bacterium
GCGGCAGCCGACCGCCACCGTGGTGGCCTGCGTCGACCACGACCGTGCCGACCGTCTCGCGAACCTCTGCCAGACCGCGTACTTCCGTCCGTACACCGAGACCGACGTGGTGGGTGTCGAGATCGGCGGAGCGGTGAAGAACGTCATCGCGCTGGCCGTCGGGATGGCGGACGGGATGGGTCTGGGCAAGAACACCCAGGCCTCGCTGATCACCCGGGGCCTGGCGGAGACCGCCCGGCTGGCGACCGCGCTCGGAGCCGATCCGGCGACCCTGGCCGGGTTGGCGGGGCTCGGCGACCTGGTCGCCACCTGCTCCTCGCCGTTGTCGCGCAATCACACCTTCGGGGCGCGACTGGGGCAGGGGCTGACCGTCGCCGAGGTGGTGGCCGAGACGAAGCAGACCGCCGAGGGGGTGAAGTCGGCTCGTCCGGTGGTGGCGCTCGCCGAGGCGGCCGGCGTCGAGATGCCGATCGCCCGGGCCGTCGTCGCCGTGGTCGAGGAGGGGATGCCCCCGCAGGAGATGGTGCGGATCCTGCTCTCCCGGGCCCGCAAGCGGGAACGCACCTGACGCCGCAGTCGTAGATGCGAACCTCTTGCAGATAGGTCGCTCTGCTCCTACGCTTTCGGCGTGACCCAGCTCGATGACGTCAAGACCGTCCGGCGGTTCTCCCACGCGGAGAAGGCGCAGCTCGCGCGCTGTCTGGCCTTCGTGGTCCTCCTGCATGTCGTCGGCTGGGGCCTGCTCGTCGGGGTCGTCGCGCCCGCGCACTACCAGGTCGGCGGGCAGCTGCTGGGCATCGGCCTCGGCCTCACCGCCTACACCCTCGGCATGCGCCACGCCTTCGACGCCGACCACATCGCGGCGATCGACAACACCACCCGCAAGCTGATGTCGGACGGTCAGCGGCCGATGAGCGTCGGCTTCTGGTTCAGCCTCGGGCACAGCTCGGTGGTCTTCGTGATGGTGATGGGGATCGCGCTGGGCGTCCGGTGGCTGGCGACCGGGGTCGACAACGAGAACTCGGCGCTGCTGCAGGTCGCCGGCGTGTGGGGGCCGACCGTCAGCGGGCTGTTCCTGCTGACCATCGCGCTGCTGAACCTGATGGCGCTGATCGGCATCCTGCGGGTGTTCGCCGAGATGCGCCGCGGCCGCTACGACGAGGCGGAGCTGGAACGCCACCTCGATGCGCGGGGCTTCCTCAACCGCCTGCTCGGCACCGTGAACAAGATGGTCCGCAAGCCCGCGCACATGTATCCGGTGGGCTTCCTGTTCGGTCTCGGCTTCGACACGGTCACCGAGATCGGCCTGCTCGTCATCGCCGGCGGCGCGGTCGCCGCGAACCTGCCGTGGTGGGCGGTGCTCACCCTGCCCGTGCTGTTCGCCGCGGGCATGTCGCTGATGGACACCCTGGACGGGGCCTTCATGAACGTCGCCTACGGCTGGGCGTTCTCACGGCCGGTGCGCAAGATCTACTACAACATCACGGTGACCGCGCTGTCGGTGGCCGTCGCCGCCATCATCGGCGTCGCGACCCTCGGCAGCATGCTGGCCGAGACGCTCCACGTCGTCTCGGGCCCGCTGGCCTGGCTGGCCGGGCTCAACCTCGAATACGTCGGCTACGGCATCGTCGCCCTCTTCGTCGTCGCCTGGGTGGCCTCCCTGGCGATCTGGAAGCTGGGCCGCATCGAGGAGAGGTGGTCCGCCGGCCTCCTGGGCCGGTGACCTGCCCGGGGCCCGGGTCAGCCGCAGACCGCCCCGTGGGCGGCGGATTGCACCACCTTGGCGTACTTGCCCAGCACGCCGCGGGTGTACTTCGGCGGCTTGGGTGACCAGCCTTCCCGGCGGGCGGCGAGTTCCTCCTCGCTCACGTCCACGTCCAGGGTCGCGCCCGCGACGTCCAGGGTGATCTGGTCGCCGTCCCGGAGGAAGGCGATCG
Source organism: Actinomycetales bacterium (assembly GCA_039812305.1). Taxonomy (GTDB): domain Bacteria; phylum Actinomycetota; class Actinomycetes; order Actinomycetales; family CAWJMD01; genus JBDIAG01. The sequence goes on from JBDIAG010000055.1 coordinate 1,938, forward strand.
GGCCGGCGTCGACCGCCTCGGGCGCGATGTGGCCGACGCAGAGTCCGGTGGTGCCGCCGCTGAAGCGGCCGTCGGTGATGAGCAGGACGTCCTTGCCGAGCCCGGCGCCCTTGATCGCCCCGGTGATGGCCAGCATCTCCCGCATGCCCGGCCCGCCCTTCGGGCCCTCGTAGCGGATCACCACGACGTCGCGGGGGAGGATCCGGCCCTCGGCCAGGGCGTCCAAGGCGGCGCGCTCGCCGTCGAAGACCCGGGCGGTGCCGGTGAAGGTGGTGTCGTCGAACCCGGCGCTCTTCACCACCGCGCCCTCCGGGGCGAGCGATCCCTTGAGGATCGTGATCCCGCCGCTGTGGTGGATGGGGGCCTCGAACTTGCGCAACACCTCGCCGTCGACGTGCCGGGGAGCCAGGGCCTCCAGGTTCTCGGCCATCGTCCTACCGGTGACGGTGAGGGTGTCGCCGTGCAGCATCCCGGCGTCCAGCAGCGCCTTCATCACCACCGGGATGCCGCCGATCTTGTCCACGTCGTTCATCACGAACCGGCCGAACGGCTTGAGGTCGCCGATGTGCGGGACCTTCGAGCCGATCCGGTTGAAGTCGTCCAGGGTCAGGTCGACCTCGGCCTCGCGGGCGATCGCCAAGAGGTGCAGCACGGCGTTCGTCGAGCCGCCCAGCGCCATCACGACGGCGATCGCGTTCTCGAAGGCGGGCTTGGTCATGATCTGGCGGGCGGTGATGCCTTGGCGGAGCAGCTCGACCACGGCCTGGCCGCTGCGATGCGCGAAGCCGTCGCGCCGGCGGTCGACCGCGGGCGGGGCCGCCGATCCCGGCAGCGACATGCCGATCGCCTCGGCGACCGAGGCCATCGTGTTCGCGGTGTACATGCCGCCGCAGGCGCCCTCGCCCGGGCAGATCGCCTTCTCGACGCGCTTGACGTCGGCCTCGGTGATCCGGCCGGCCAGGCAGGCGCCGACCGCCTCGAAGGCGTCGATGATCGTGACGTCCTGGCCGTCGACCTGGCCCGGCATGATCGAACCGGCGTAGAGGAAGACGCTGGCCAGGTCGAGCCGCGCGGCGGCCATCAGCATCCCCGGCAGGGACTTGTCGCAGCCGGCCAGCAGGACGGACCCGTCCAGCCGCTCGGCCATCATCACCGTCTCCACCGAGTCGGCGATGACCTCGCGGGAGACCAGGGAGAAATGCATCCCCTCGTGACCCATCGAGATGCCGTCCGAGACCGAGATGGTGCCGAACTCCAGCGGATAGCCGCCGGCCGCGTGCACGCCGTTCTTGACCGCCTTGGCGAGCCGGTCGAGCGAGAGGTTGCAGGGGGTGATCTCGTTCCAGGACGACGCGACGCCGATCTGGGGCTTCTCCCAGTCGTCGTCGTCCATTCCGACGGCACGCAACATCCCGCGGGCGGCGGCCCTTTCGAGGCCATCGGTGACGTCACGGGAGCGAGGTTTCATGTCAGGACCGGGCATGGGCTGAGCCTACGCGCCCGGGATCGCCGGGAAATCGGCTCGTCCGGGAATCGGCGGCGGCCGGATCAGTGCAAGGCCGTGGCGCAGTCGTGGATCGCCCGGGTGAGCCTGCGCAGCGTGTCGGTCTCCAGCCGCCAGCACTGCCAGAACAGCTCGATGTCCAGGCCGGCGGCGTCGAGCCGGACGAGCCGGCCGGCCTCGATCTCGGGTCGCGCCTGGGCCTCGGGCAGCATCGCCCAGCCCACCCCGGCGAGAGTCGCGGCGACGAATCCCTCCGACGAGGGGATCGTCGTGGTCCGCGGAGCGGCCCCGGGCGCCCTGTCGCGGAGGAGTTGTTGCTGCAGGTCGTCCTTGGTATTGAACTGGAGCGCCGGGATCTCGGCCCAGCGCACCCCCCCGCCCGCCGAGAAGCTGTCGCGCAGTTCGACGGCCGCCACCGGCAGATAGCGCATGACGCCCAGGCGCTGCACCGTGCAGCCGGCGACCGGTGAGGGGGTGGACGTCACCGCGCCGACGACCTCGCCTCGGCGGAGGAGCCGGGAACTGTGGTCCTGGTCCTCCAGGACGAACCGCAGCGCGACATCCGGCCACTGCGCGGCGGCGTCCAGCAGGGGGCGCAGCCAGGTGGCGAACGAGTCCGCGTTGACGGCCAGCGACAGCGCGGTGTGGCCGGTCATCAGGCCGAGGTCGGCCCGCACCTGGCTCTCCAGCAGGGCGACCTGGCGGGCCATCCGCAGCAGCGGCTCGCCGGCGTCGGTGACCTCGCAGGGGGCGGCCCGCCGGATCACCACCCGGCCGACCTCCGTCTCCAGGGCCTTGATCCGCTGCGAGACCGCCGACGGGGTGATGCCGAGAACGAAGGCCGCCCCGTCGAAACTGCCCTCGTCCACGATCGCGAGCAGGGTCGCGAGCTGGTCGAAGTGCATGAAGGGATGCTAATCCATCGGCAGAATTCTTCGTTGGACTTCATTGTGTGTGCGGCCTAGCGTCGTGCGTGTGACAGGTCTCCAGGGTCTTCCCGTGCCGATCGTGCTCGCCGTCGTCGCCGCCGGCCTCGCGCTGATCGTCGCCATCGGGGCGCAGAACGCCTTCGTGCTGCGGCAGGGTGTGCTGCGCTCGCATCTCGCTGCCGTGGTGGGCATCTGCATCGCGGGCGACGTCCTGCTGATCACCCTGGGCACCCTGGGAATCGGTGTCGTCGTGGAGCGGGCTCCGGTGATGCTCAGCGTGCTGCGGCTGGCCGGCGCCGCCTACCTGCTGTGGTTCGCGTTCACCTCGTTTCGTGCGGCGGCCCGCCCGCAGGCGCTACAGGCGGCCAGCGCGCGATCGGCCGGGTCGGTGGCCGGAGCGGCGCTGGCGATCACGTTCCTCAATCCGCACGTGTACCTGGACACCGTGGTGATGCTCGGCAGCCTGGCGAACTCCTACGGTCCGCAGCGGTGGTTCTTCTCCGTCGGTGCGATGCTCGGCAGCGTCGGCTGGTTCAGCGCGCTCGGGCTGGGCGCGCGGCTGCTGTCCGGTCCGCTGGGCCGTCCCCGGGTCTGGCGGGTGATCGACATCGTGATCGGTCTGACCATGACCGTCCTGGCGCTCACCCTGTTGCTGGGCCTGGCGGGGTGATGGCCCCTATCCGGCGTGACTCAGCGCCGCGTCCAGATCCGTCCAGAGGTCCTCGACCGATTCGATGCCGGCCGAGAGCCGGATGAGGTTCTCCGGCACCACGTCCGGCTCGCTGAGGATGCGCCGGCGGCGTTCCAGCAGGGACTCCACGCCGCCGAGGCTGGTGGCCGGCACCCAGAGCCGGGTGGCCGCGACGACCCGGTCCGTCGCTGCCGCGTCGCCGCGCACCTCGATGGCCAGCATCGCCCCGAAGCCGCGCATGGTGCGGGCCGCGAGATCGTGGCCGGGGTCCTCCGGCAGGCCCGGGTAGCGGACCCGGGAGACCTTCGGATGCGCCGCCAGCCGTCCGGCCAGTTCACCGGCGTTGGCCCACTGCCGCCGCAGCCGGACGTCCAGCGTCCGGATGCCGCGCAACGCCAGCCACGCCTCGAACGGCCCGGCGATCGCCCCGTGCATGCGTCGATGCCGTCCCAGCTTCTCCGCCAGCCTCTGGTCGCGGGTGACGACGGCACCCATCACGAGATCGGAGTGGCCGGCCAGGTACTTGGTCACCGAGTGCACGACGACGTCGGCGCCGAGGGTGAGCGGCTGCTGGGCCAGCGGTGTCGCGAAGGTGTTGTCCACCGCTACGAGGCAGCCCGCCTCGCGTGCGGCCGCGCACAGGGCCGGCAGGTCGGCGACCGCGAGGAGCGGGTTGGTCGGCGATTCCAGCCAGAGCAGATCGGCCGGGCGGGGATCCGCGAGGGCCTGCCGGACGCCGTCGGTATCGGCGACATCGCACCAGGTCACCTCGATCTGGCCGCTCGCGGCCCGGTCGAGGAGCAGCTCGCGGGTGGTGTTGTAGGGGCTGTCCGGCGCGACGACCCGCGCCCCCGCCGGCAGCTGGCAGATCACCGCCGAGATCGCGGCCATTCCGGAGCCGAAGGCCAATGCGGTGCAGTCGTCGTCCGGCTTCTGCCACTCCAGGGCCGCCAGGACCCGCTCCAGCGACCGGACCGTCTCGTTGTCGGGACGACCGTAACCGGGCAGTGGCGGGCCCGACTCGGCCGGAATCGTCCCGAGACCGACGAAGGTCGACGTCAGTTGCAGGGGTGGGCTGACCGCGGCGCCGGGGTCCCGGGCGGGCCGGCCCAGACAGACGGCGAGGGTGCTGGGATCGAGATCTGCCGGCAACGCGTCGCTCATGCCGACACCGTAGAAGACGGGTGTGGTCCGGTGTGTCACCCGGTTGCCGACACGACGGGATCGCCTCGGGCGCGCCCCGTGCGTCACCACCTCGTGAGCGGCCAACCCGACTAATCTCAGGCGGGATGAGCAGAGAACACAGCCCAGCCGATCGTCCCCGGGTCGCCGTCCTCTTCGGCGGACGATCGAGCGAGCACGCGATCAGCTGCGTGACAGCCGCCGGAGTGCTCGGCGCGATCGATCGGGATCGTTACGACGTGGTGCCCATCGGCGTCTCCCGGGACGGCGTCTGGGTGCTCGCCGCCGACGACGCCGAGCGCTGGCGGATCGTCGACGGCCGACTGCCCGAGGTGACCGTGGGCGCGCACGACGCGCCGGTGGTGTTGGGGCAGACGCTGGGCACGCGGGACGTGATCAGCCTGCGCAGCGGCGCCGCGGCCGAGGTGCTCGCCAGCGTGGACGTCGTCTTCCCGTTGCTGCACGGTCCCTATGGCGAGGACGGCACGATCCAGGGCCTGCTGGAACTCACCGACACTCGCTACGTCGGTGCGGGTGTGCTGAGCTCGGCGCTGAGCATGGACAAGGCGATGATGAAGGCGGTGCTGAAGGCGTCCGGGCTGCCGGTCGGCCCCTACACCGTCATTCTGCCGGGCGACTGGGAGACCGACCCGGCGCTGTCGATGGACGCGGTGGCGAGCCTCGGCTTCCCGGTCTTCGTCAAACCCGCCCGGGCCGGCTCGTCGATGGGGATCAGCCGGGTCGAGGGCCCCGAGGATCTGGCGGCCGCGGTCGAGATCGCTCGCGAACACGACCCGAAGGTCGTCGTCGAGGCCGGCATCGAAGGCCGTGAGATCGAATGCGGTGTGCTGCAGGACGTCGACGGCGGCCCGCCGCTGACCTCGCTGCCCGGCGAGATCGAGGTGATCGGCGGGCACGACTTCTACGACTTCGAGGCGAAGTACCTGGACGAGGGCAACGTCCGGCTGACCTGCCCGGCGCATCTGCCCGACCACCTGGTCGAGCGGGTGCGGGACGTCGCCCGGCGCACCTTCGTCGCGGTGGGCTGCGAGGGGCTGGCGCGGGTGGACGTCTTCGTCACCCACGACGGACACGTGATCGTGAACGAGCTCAACACGATGCCCGGTTTCACGCCGTTCTCGATGTTCCCGCGCATGTGGGCGGCCTCGGGAGTGAGCTACACCGACCTGGTGGACCGACTCATTCAGCTCGCCCTCACCCGGCCGGTCGGCCTGCGCTGAGCCGGGCGTCTCCGCGCGTTTCATAGCCGCCGCCCGGCGGTTTCACTGTCATACCCGCGGCACTTTGTGCGATGCCCGCGGTACCGGATGTATCTCGATGGCCCCGTGGCGCCACCTAGACGCAATGGCCGCACGAAGGGACTCCGCCATGGCACCGACATACCGCGACGACGCACGGGGGCACGCGCGCTACGACATCGGCACCCAATCCGCCGGGAACATCAGCAATGTCGGCCGTGATCAGTACACGGCGTACGTCGCGCACATCCAGTCGCAGCGCGACTCCTTCCTCCGGGAAGTGGCGGCCGCCCGCACGAAGGCGCGGTGGCTGCTGTGGCTCGGGGTCATCGGCCTTCTCTGCGGGGCCGGCCTGTGCCTGTGGGTGATGGCCGGGCAGTTCTCGGCATTCCAGGAGCTGTGGAACTTCCAGGGCGATCCGGCCGGGGCGGAGGAGGCCATGCGTCACGCCTTCGATGCCGGCCTCGGTCGCGAGGTCGCCGGGATCAACGGCTTCATCCTCGGGATGATCCTCAGTCTGATCGGCGAGGTGCTGTTCGTCATCGGCATCGTGCGTCACATCATCGCCACCGCACGCCGCAAGCGGGTCGACCGAGAACTGGCTGTGCCGCCTCCGTGGACCTACCCGAACTGATCGCCAGGACAGTCACAGTGGACGAGAAGAAGACCTGACATGGGCTTTCACATCGGTCAGCAGAACGCTGCCACCATCAACAACGTGGCGGGCGACCAAACGATCCACGGCGGACAGCACGCCCTGTTCGTCGCTGATCCCGCCCAGGCGCTCTCCGCGCTCAGGACGGCGCTGGCGGCGACTCCGCTCCGGGAGCCGGCGGCCGCCGCCGCGACTGCCGAACTCACCGAGGCCACGGCAGCGATCGATCGGGCCGAACCCGACAGGCCGCGCGCCGCGGCCGCCCTGGAGCGGCTGACTCGCGTCCTCACATCAGCCGGTGCGCTCGCCGGTGCCGCCACGGCCCTGATCTCGCCCCTCCAGGCCCTCGCGGCCTGGCTCGGCCCGGTCGGCGCGACACTCATGAGTCTGCTGCCGAGACTCTGACCGCCTCCGCGCCTGCGCTGCCCGAGCCCGCGTCGACGAGCGGCAACGTTGGATGCGTGGTGGTCACGTTGCGGGCGATCTTTCGCGACCACTCGGCGCCCAACGTGACCGGGAGGGGTGATCCGGCTACGAGTGAACCGAACTTTCGGATTCGGACGCAAATGAATGTTGACCTAGACCTACCTTCGGGCGACAAATAGGGGAACATATGTTTGCATAGACAGATTCATTGTTCTAGACTGTGGGAATGGGAACGCACTACGACGCAGGTCCCGGGAGCGCTGTCCCGGTCCTCGACGGGGTGCGCCCGAATCTGCCTCCGGCGCCGGATCCGGTGTGGATGACCGCCGCCGTACGCTGCCAACCCGGTCATGTCACCGAGCTGGTGTCCCAGTGCCGCGCCTTGCTGATGAGCCTCTCAGCGGCCCACGACAATGCCTCCCGCCGACCGGCCAGTGGTGACGTCGAGGGTGAGGAGGGCATGGCCACCGCGCCGGTGGATCCGGTGGCGGTCAACGTGTCCGCAGCAGTGGCCGCGGTGGAAGCCCTGCAGGCTGATGTGGCGGAGTGGCGCCTCGCACGGTCGTATCCGGATGCGACTCGCTCGGCCCTGTCCCGGAGTGAGCGGGCCCGGACTGACATGTTGGATGGCGATCTGGCCGCCGATCCACGTATCGGGGCGCTGCTGGAAGAGACCGTGGCGTTGGCCGAGCGGGCCGAGGCCCACGCTCGTCAGCAAGGAAAGGCTCTGTTGGACACGGTCGAGGAGCTGGAGCGAGCACAACGGGCGTGTGAGGCGGCAAAGACGGTGCTCGGGCAACGGTATGTCGATGTTCGGCACGAGCAGTGGCGCGCCCAGACCGTCCTGCTCGAGGCGACCGCCACCGTGCACGGCCGTAGTCGCGCACCAGAATCCTGGGCGACCACGTCGAAGTCAGCGACCGGCGAGTTGGCCTACGCCGCCATGGCCTCGTACCCGGCTGGGCAGCGCCGTCGCGCCCGCGACCTGGTGGTGCTGGCCGATATGCCCCACACGCTGGCCGCCCTGATCCGCGGGGACATCTCGCAGAACGCGGTCAAGGAGATCTACTCCCACGTCAAAGACCTCAGCCCCGAGGATCGGGCCGGGGTGGACGCCGATCTGGCCGACCTGTACGGGCAGCCGTTGGCCGATGCCCGGCTGGGCGATCAGGCGGAGGCGGCGGCGATGGCCCGTGATCCGGAAGGCGTGCTGGCCCGGCAGGTCGCCGCGATCACCGAACGACGGGTCACTACGCGGATGGGCAAGGACGGCCTGGCTCGGGTTACCGCCGCACTGCCCGTGCCTGATGCGGCAGCGGTGACCGCGGCGTTGGACCGAGATGCCGACCAGGCCCGCGGCGACGGACTGGATCAACGCTCACGCCAGCAGGTCCGTGCCGACAGTCTGGTCGAAGCGATCACCGGCACCCGCGCGGCAGCCCACGAACCTGCGCCCGAACCGGAGGCCGACCCGGAACCTGGACCTGGTCCCGTCGACGAACCGACCACCTCCGAACCGGCTCGTCCGACCCAGCCGGGAGCCCCGCCCGGGGCGATCTCCGACGTCGACGACCCGGGCGCTGGCCAGGCGCAGCAGATTCCGCCGTTGATCGGTCGATGCCCAACCTGCCACGCCTTCTCCTCGCCGACGCAGCGGCCGGCGGTCGAACTGCAGGTCATCATCACCGATCGCGCCCTGTTCGCCGCGGCCGACGACACCAGCTCCGCCGCCACCACTCCCGCACGGCTCAACGGGCAGCCGATTCCACCGGAACTGGTCCGACGGCTGGTCAAGGATCCGACTGCGCTGGTCGCGTTGCGCCGGCTGTATCTGGATCCGACCAGCAGACAGCTGGCGTCGATGGACTCCCGACGGCGAACCTTCGACGGGGTACTGCGCAAGTTCATCCAGATCCGGGATCAGACCTGCCGGGCGCCCTTCTCCGGCGCACCCATCCGACACCTCGACCACGCCGACCCGCACCGCAACGACGGCGCCACAACCGCCGGCAACGGCGCCGGACTGTGCGAGTCGGCGAACTATCTCAAGGAGACCGGCGGGATCACCGTCACTCCCGTACCCGACCCGCAGACCGGCGACACCGCCGTCGCGCCCGCCATGCGCTGGAACATGCCCTCCGGCCGCCAATACACCACCCGCGCACCACGACTCATTCCGTGATGTCGACCGCGGTCGGACGGTGGCTTGGAGTCGGTCGAGTCCGAGCCGGACGTCTGAGGGATCACGTGCACGTACGGTCTTGCGGGAAGTCCTTGGCGACCGTCGAGACCGAGGAGAGGGCGACGTCCGTGCCGTCCTGGTGATCGGCCGGGAAGATGATCTCGACGGTGGGGCTGCGGCCGAACGTGCGCAGGCGGACTTCGTCGGGCGTGGGGCTGTCGGTGATCCAGTCGACGCCGCCGACGACCGTACAGGGATCGGTGGTCGGCGCCGGCTCGTCGGCCCCGCAGCGGAGCCGGACGGTCGTGCCCTGGTCGTCCGACCACGCCGCGGTCGCCTGAGAGGTGGTCTCGCGCCGGGTCAGTTCGCCCAGCTGGTCGGGCAGTGCGGTGAGCACCGTCGAGCAGGCCGGATCGGTCGAGCTCGGGGCGGCGTCCACGATCACCGGGCGAGAACAGGCAGCCAGTACGGGCAGCACCAAACAGGCGACCACGCAGGCCAGTCGGACGTTCGGATGCGTCGCGCCTCGTGCGATCAGGCGTACACCACCGTGCACGTCACGGTGCGGGTGATACCTCCGACCGCGGGGATCTTCGACATCACCAGTGGGCCGAGCTCCTCGACGCTGTTCGCCTCTACTCGCACGATCACGTCGTACGGACCGGTGACGTCTTCGGCCAGGACCACCCCTGGAAGCTCGCGGATTCCCGACGCGACCTGGGAGGTCTTGCCCACCTCGGTCTGCACCAGCACGTACGCCTGAACCACTTCGCTCCTCCTTGCCGGCTGGGTCGCCAGTCTGAGCCAACCTGAGCTGCCGGGCGCATCCCTGACACCCGGATCACGCACACGCTACCGTGTCGGCCCGTGGCCGCCCTCCCCGCTTCGCAGCAAACCCTCGCAGACGTCGGTGAGGAAGGTGTGCTCGCCGCCATCTTTCCTGTGCTGCAGTCCGATCCGGCTGCCGACGACGTCGTCCTGCTCGGCCCGGGCGACGACTGTGCCGTGCTGGCAGCACCCGACGGGCGACTCGTGATCTCCACCGACGTGATCGTCGAAGGGCACGACTTCCTCCTCGAGACCTCCTCCGGACGGGATGTCGGGGCCAAGGCCGCCGCTCAGAACCTTGCCGACATCGCGGCCATGGGCGCGGTGCCGACCGGTCTCGTCGTCGGCCTGGTCGCTCCCGGAACGACACCGCTGACCTGGGCGACCGACTTCGCCCGCGGACTTGCCGAGACCGCGGCCGCGGCGGGGGCGCGGGTGGTCGGCGGCGACCTCTCCGGCGGCCCGGTGCTGATGGTGTCGGTGACGATTCTCGGCGATCTGCAG